>NZ_JBNHGL010000139.1:0-7673 GCF_059091245.1 Arthrobacter sp. Y3225116 | reverse complement strand
GCCGCCCGCGCGGACGGTCCCACGCGGTCCTCGCAGCCCCCCGCTCCTACACAGCCCGGTCCAGGACGTCCGACCCCCCCGGAGCACGGCAGAGGGCCCCGGCCGGCGGCCGGGACCCTCTGCTGTGTTACCCGTGGAGCTGGAGCGGCCTTACAGCTGGCCGAACTCCTCGCGCTTCGGCTGCGGCACGTTGGTGTCGTCGTACTCGTAGATGCCGATGTAGGCCTCGGTCGGATCGCCGTTCTCGTCGAACGAGATCGGGCCGGAGATGCCGTCGTAATCGATATCTTCGCCGTTGCGCAGCAGCGTGACACAGCCGGCAAAGTCGAAGCACTTTTCGCCGTCCGCAGACACGCCCTGCATCTCCTTGGCGATGTCCTCGCCCTTGGTGCTTCCGGCGGCCTCGGCTGCCAAGGCCACCAGGTTCACCGCGTCGTAGGACTCACCTGCGTAGGAGTAGGAATTGAGTTTGTCGTCAATCTCCGCCAGCGCCGCCTGGAAATCTTCCTTGGCGAACGTTCCGGGAATCGTTCCCTGTGCCCCGGCCATGGCGCCCGGATCGAGGTCCGCGCTCAGGTCCGAGGTGTTGCCGTCCACCAGGAACATCTGGTCGGGAGTGACTCCCTTGGACAGCAGCAGCGGTGCGATCGACTTGATCTGGTCAAAGGTGATCAGCGCGATCGCGTCGGGCTTGGCGTTGACGACGGCGTCTACCTGCGAGCTGAACTGGGAGTCGCCCTCGTTGAACATCTCGGTGGCCACAACCTGGCCGCCGGCGCCTTCAAACGCCTGCTTGACGTTCTCCGCCAGGCCGGTGCCATAGGCGTCGTTCAGCACGATCATGCCCAGCGTCTGGGCACCGCAGGACACCATGTAGCTGCCCAGCGTGCGGCCCTGCAGCACATCCGACGGCGCGGTGCGCCAGTACAGGTTGTTGTCGTCCCAGGTGGTGAAATCCGGCGAGGTGTTCGCCGGGGAAATCTGCACCACCCCTGCGCCGGTGATCTGGTTGATCACGGTCTTGGAGACGCCCGAGGACGCTGCGCCTACGACGGCGCTGACATTCTCGCTCAGCAGTTCGGTCACGGACTGGGTAGCGATGTCGGTGGTGGTATCGCCGGAGTCTCGCTGGATGGTTTCCACGTCCTTGCCCAGTACGCCGCCGGCCTCGTTGATCCGCTCAACGGCCAGCTCGACGCCCGCGACTTCCGGCGGGCCCAGGAAGGCCAGCGAGCCGGTGGCAGGCAGCAGCGTACCGATCTTCAGCGGGGTATCAGTGGAGCCCTTCGTCTCGGGAACGCCCGAGGGATCACCCGTCGCGCCTGCCGTGGGGCCCGCACCCTCCCCCGCGTCGGGACACACCAAACCGGATGCGCCCGCCGGCGCCGATGTCCCGGCTCCCCCGCCGGTCTCCGAGGGCGTTGACGTGCCCCCGCCGCACGCCGAGGCAAACAAAGCGATCCCCAAACCGAGCGCGGCCATCCTTCCCGCGCGTGCGGTGTTGCCGCCGGTGCCGAAAAGCACTGCATTGTGTGTTGCAGTCATGTATGTTTTCTCCTCGATCGAAAGGTCCGCGAACCTTTGATGCGATCACCAGGTATTCCTGATTACAGAGAAAACTAGTCCAATTTGTTGTTGAAAATAAGCGTTTTGGGTTACATCCTTGTAACGCTCGTCACATCCCAATCCGTACCCCCGGTGGGACTCGAACCCACACTGGACCGATTTTAAGTCGGTTGTCTCTGCCATTGGACTACGGGGGCTGGCACTCCGGCACCTACCTAGGGTACTTGATGGGCCTGCGCCGGTTCACAATCGCCCGAAGGGTTCGGCGTAGCGGAAAACACCCGCGGGCAGCGGACGGCCGGCCAGTGGGAGGGCCATGAAATTGGCGCCCCACGATGGATCCGGGGCACCGATGCCCAGTTCGCTGGCCGGCCGATAACCAAACCGCGGATAGTAGCCGGTGCTTCCCAGCAGCAGGATCACGCTCTCCCCGGCGGCCTCGGCGCGCTGCCGCGTTTCCTGCAGCAGGGCCGCCCCGATGCCCGCACGCTGACGGTTCGGCTCCACGGCAAGGGGGCCCAGCCCCAGCGCGGGCTCATCGCCAATCCAGCCGCGGGTGCTGATGACATGGCCGACGACGGCGCCCCCTTCCTCGGCGACGAGCGAAAACTGCGGCAGGAAGCCGTCGCAGTCGTACAACTCGGCCAGCAGCCGGGCTTCCACCGGTTCAACACCGTCGTCGGTGGCGAAGGCGCGTGCCACCAGCCCGAGCACGGCCGGCCGGTCGTCCCGCTGTTCTGTCCTGATCCTCACCGCAGCATTCTTTGCGGCCCCGCCCCAGGAAACCTTCCAGAAAGCAGTAAGGCCCGGGCACCGCCACAGCGGTACCCGGGCCTTGCCGCTGGTGTGCCTAGCGGCCGGTGGAGGCGAGTTCCTTGTCCGCCTCGGTGCCCTTGGCATCCCCTGCCGGCTTGGGAGCGTCGGCGGCCTGCGGGCGCGGCTTGGGGGAAGCCGCCTCGCGGAACTGGCGGTACGGAGTCTGAAGGTCGGCAAGGCGCGTGGTGTCGCGGCCCAGGAAGATCGTCCAGAACCAGTTCGAGATCACGCGGATCTTGCGCTCCACCGTCGGCATGGCCATCCCGTGGTAGCCGCGGTGGGCCATCCATGCCGGCCAGCCCTTGAGCTTGATGCCCATAATCTTGGCGACGCCCTTATTCAGGCCGAAGCCGGCGACGGCGCCCAGATTCTTGTGCTTGTACTCGGTGACGGTGCCCACGCCCCAACGGGCGGCGTAGATGTTCTTGGCAAGACGCTTCGCCTGGCGGATGGCGTGCTGGGCGTTCGGGACGCAGAAGCCTCCCACCCCGCCGCCGGTCAGGTCCGGCACGGCGGCGACGTCGCCGGCGGTCCAGGCTCCGTCGATCGGGCCGTTCTCGTCGATGATCTGGAGCGTGGCGTCGGCCTTGATCCGGCCGCGCTCGTCCTGCGGGAAGCCGAAGTTGCGCGCCACCGGGTTCGCCTGCACGCCGGCGGTCCACAGCAGGGTATCGGCCTCGAAGGTTTCGGCGGGAGTCTTGTCCGGCATGTTGATCAGCTCCAGCACGCCGCCCTCTGCCTTGGCTAGCGAGGTGTTGAGCATGACCTCGATGCCGCGCGAGCGCATGTGCTCCACGACCCATTCGGCCTGGTCTTCGGTGACCTCGGGCATGATCCGGCCCATCGCCTCGACCAGGACGAAGCGCAGGTCTTCCTGGCGCAGCCGCCCGTTCTTCTTGACGGCGGCGCGGGCCAGGTCCTCGATCTCGGTCATGGCCTCAATGCCGGCGAAGCCTCCGCCGACGCCGACGAAGGTCAACGCGCGGGTCCGCTCCGGCCCCTCCGGGAGCAACGAACCGGTTTCGATCCGCTCGAGGACCTTGTTGCGCAGTTCCACGGCTTCTTCGACCGTCTTCAGGCCGATGCCGGCCTCGGCCAGCCCCGGGATCGGGAAGGTGCGGGTAATGGCACCGGCGGCAACGACGACGTCGCGGTAGTCCAGTTCGAAGGCCTCGCCGACGGCGGGGGTGATCACGGCCTTCTTCGCCGCATGGTCGATCGACGTCACCTTGCCGGTGATGAGTTCGGTGTCCCGCAGGTGCTGCCGGTGGTTGACCACCACATGGCGGGCCTCGATGCTGCCGGAGGCCACCTCGGGCAGGAACGGCTGGTAGGTCATGTAGGGCAGCGGGTCCACCAAGGTCACGATGCCGCCGTGCCGCTTGACCTTCTTCTGGAGGTTCAGCGCGACGTAAAGACCAACGTAACCGCCGCCGACCACCAGGACGCGCGGACGATCGGACAGAGCAGGAGTGAGTGCCATGCCCCCAGTATAGCCGCTTTTGTGAAACTTTTCACGAAGTACTGGCGGCGGGCGTGACGGTCCGAAGGAACCCCCACCGACGGCGGGTGTGGGGGACCGAACGGCCCGAGGGGTCCGAGGAATCAGCGCTTGGCGGGCTTGCGGATCTCTTCCCGGATCGGCGGGATAAAGTCCGTGTTTGCTTCCTCGACTGCCGACGTCCCCTGCCGCACGGCCTTGCGCGCCCGCATGGTCTGGACGGCGCCCAACACCAGGACGGCGGCGATCAGTCCGCCGAACGAAAACACGAGGACGGCCGGCAGCACCGAGTCTTCGCTGGGCGGCGCGACCGCCACGGGCGTGGTCGGTTCCGGAATATCCGGCGCCTCGGCCTTGGACTGCACCGGAGCCTCCGACTGGGGCGCGGCGGCCTCGCCGCGGCGGTGCACCGTGATCCATTGCGCGATGGAGCCGAGCGGGTTGCCGGCGACCTCCGGCACGTCCGCGTTCAGGGCTGCGTCCGCATCGAGTACGCCGTAGCCGTAGATCGGATCATGGCCCGGAACACCGGCGTCCTTGGCCGTGCTGACGATGCGGTTGATCACCTGGGCCGCGCTCATGTCCGGGTACTTGGAGCGGATCAGTGCGGCCACGCCCGAGACCAGCGGCGTGGCACCGGAGGTGCCGGACCAGTCGGCATAGAGGCCGCCGGGCAGTCCGCCGACCAGGTTCTCGGCCGGTGCCGCAACGCCGATGACGATGCTCTGGGCCGAGGCCTCCTGGCTCGCCTCGCCGTCGCGGTTCAATCCCGCCACGGTCAGCACGCCGGGGATGGTAGCCGGGGCGCCGGACTGTTCCGTGCCGCCCGCGCGGTTGCCCGCGGCGGCGACGACTACCACGTCATGCTGCTCGGCGTAGAGGAACGCCGCGTCCCAGCTCTCCGGCCAGGAGGTGCTGGAGCTGGTCAATGACATGTTGATGACCTGCGCGCCATTGTCCACGGCCCAGCGAACGGCCGCCGGGATCTGCTCGTCCACGCCGATGCCCGAGGGGTTGGGCGTTCCCAGCCAGGTGGAGGCGGTCAGGATCTGTGCCTTCGGTGCCACCCCGATCACGCCGTCCGTGCCGGCGCCGATCCCCTCGTCCTTGTGCTTGGACTTGGACTTGGACTTGGACTCTTTGTCGTTCTTCTTTTTGTCGTCCTTTTTGTCTTTCTCGGGTGCATGGCCGCGTCCGGCCAGCAGGGTGGCAACCAAGGTGCCGTGTTCAGGCGTTTGCCCGATGCCACGCTGGCCATCGGGATCACCGGAGCCGGAGACGTCGGTACCGCCGACCACGGCACCCTTGAGGTCCGGGTGCGTCGCATCAACGCCGCTGTCGATCACTGCTACCTTGACGCCTTCGCCCTGCGATTCGTCCCAGGCGGCGCGGATCCCGTAGGCGTCCAGCCAGTATTCCTTGTCGCGGGTGTCGTCTGCCTGGGCCGGGCCGGCAAGCACCAACGAGGCGAGTACCGCGATCGCCGATCCCAGCGAGAAGGCCTTCGACGCGGCCGCGCGTCTGGCCGGCCGTTCACTGTCGCGCTGGCGCATGGGTATCCCTTCGTTGGCAAAGCGGTCTGGTCCCCGGAACCCGGGAAGCTCAGTGCGGCAGCCGGGTGGCCGCACTCAGGGCGATTCCGTCAAGAATATCGTGTTCGTTGGCGGTCGCACCGTCCACGCGGCCGGCGGTCAGTGCGGCCAGCCGTCGGGAAACGGTCCGCCAGATGAGCGCGCCGGCGCCGATGACATCCACCCGTCCCGGATGCATGTAGGGCAGCGCGGCCCGCTGTTGCCGCGTCATCTCCAGGAGGGAGGTGCACGCGGCATCCAGCCGGGCACCGTCCAGATGCGCCCCGTGGATGGTTTCCGGACGATACTCGGGCAGCTGCAAGGCGTGGGCGGTGACCGTGGTGACGGACCCTGCCACTCCGACCAGGCGGTCGACGTCGGCCAGCGGCACCTCGTCGAGCACGCGCGCCAGGTGTTCTTCGGCGCCCGCCACGGCGTGGGCAATCTCGGCGGCGGTCGGCGGATCCGAGAGCAGGTGCCGCTCGGTAAAGCGGACGCAGCCCATGTCGGTGCTGAGCGCGGCCAGCACCCCGTCGGCGGTTCCCAGCACGAACTCCGTGCTGCCGCCGCCCAGGTCCACCACCAGCACGTTCTCCCCCGGTTGCGGCGCCAGGACGTTGACGGCGCCCGTGAAGGACAGCTCGGCCTCTTCCCGGCCACTGATCACTTCAGGTTCCACGCCGAGGCGCTGGCGGATGCCGTCGACGAAGACCTGCCGGTTGGCGGCGTCGCGGGTGGCGGAGGTGGCGACAAAACGCAGGGTTTCGGCACCGTGGCTGCGCAGCTGGCCGGCGTAGTCCTCCGCCGCCGCGAAGGTCCGCTCCAACGCTTCCGGCGCGAGCGCCCCGGTGGCATCGACGCCCTGTCCCAGCCGCACGACTTTCATCTCGCGGACCACGTCGGTGAGCCCGCCGTCCTGGACATCGGCAATCAGCAGGCGGATCGAGTTGGTCCCGCAATCGATGGCTCCGACGCGTGCCACTAGGACCTGCCTCCGACGGCGTCGCCGGGCATGGAACCATCGACGGTGCCGGTGCCGCCGTCGTCGTCCGCCGCCTTCCCGGTGCCGCCGGCGCGCCGGGCCTTCTTCGCGGCCAGCTCTTCGGCCGTCAGTCCCTGCGTCCGGGTGTGCCGGCTTAGATCCCGGGCCGGCGCGGTGCCGTCCACATCCCAGGCCCCGGAGCAGTAGCAGCGGTCCGCGGTCCACCATTCGGCGATACGTTCGAGCGCTTCGTCGCCCAGCGGATTCACGCCGGGACCTGCGGCCAGCGAATGACCCACCAGGACGTGCAGGCATTTGACCCGCGTGGGCATGCCGCCGGCGGAGACTCCCGCGATTTCGGGCACGTCGCCGATGCCTGCCCGGCGGCCGACCTCGTCGCGGGCCGCCAGGTACTCCTCGTGCGCGCGGCGGTAGGCCGCGGCCAATTCGGGATCCTGCTCCAGCCGTTCGGTCATCTCCGTCATCACCCCTGCGGCCTCCAGCCGGGATACCGCTGACGTGATGACCGGGTGGGTCAGGTAGTACGTGGTGGGGAAAGGGATTCCGTTCCCCAGCCGCGGCGCCGTCGTGGCGACCAGCGGGTTTCCGCACACGCAGCGTGCGCCGATCTCCACGACGTCGCGCACCGGCCGGCCGAGCTGGCGGCTCAGGGTGTCGAGATCGTCGGGGGTGGGGGTGCGCTGAGCGTCGTTCATGGCTCAGTCCTTTCCTGGCGCTGCGGCCCTGGGGCAGGGCCGTGTGATCCGGCAGGCTCTGCCGGGAGGTCAGTCTGCTGCGGGCGAGTCTGTTGCCGCGCGGGTCACCGAGTTCCACAGGGCGTCCACCCACGGCAGGTCCTCGGGTGCGGTGGCGGAGGCATGTTTGTTGGACTCGCGCAGCCCTTCCGCGCCGGTGACCATGTACCGCTTCTCCCCCGGCATTACATAGAATATGCGATCCCGGGCCTGCTGCTTGATGTAGGCGGGATCGTCCCAGCGGGCCAGTTCCTTGGTCAGCTGTTCGTTCGAGTCTTTCTTGGCGGCGATGTCCGCCTGCAGCGCGGAGAGTTCCGCCCGCTGTTCAATGAAGATCCGCACCGACGGGGCCAGCAGCACGGTGATCGATACCAGCACCAGGGCCAGCGCCAGCAGGCGCCCGGAGAACGCCTTCGCCGGGACCGGCACGGCGTCGGCCGGGGTTTCCCTGGCCGGCGGGCGGGGCTTTTGGCCGGCAGCCG
>NZ_JBNHGL010000138.1:0-7720 GCF_059091245.1 Arthrobacter sp. Y3225116 | reverse complement strand
CACGGCCCCCGGTGCCAGCAGCGTGCCGGCAGCCAGCTGGGCGTCGGCGGAGACCACCACCCGGCCGGCACGGTTGACCAGGGCTGCCGCCGGGTGCAGTTTCTTCAGGGCCGGCAGCAGCAGCGGTTCCAGCGATTCGACGAAGACGTCGGCACCGGCCACGCCGACGCGCCGGTCCCCCACCGCGACCGGGACCGTCATGGTCATGGTGTATTCATCGGTGCAGAGGAAGTCCACGTAGGGTCCGGTGACATGCGGCAGGCCGGTCTCCATCGGCTTGGTGAACCACTCACGACGCATATAGGCATCGGACGCCGAAGCCAGGGCGGGCAAGACCAGCCGCTCCATGCTCTCGCCCTGCCACCACGCCATGTGCCAGGAAGCGTCGGCCACCGCGTGGGCGGCGGCCACGAAGCCGGAACCGACCACGGGCCATCGCCCGCTCCCCACCAGCGCAGCGGCCAGCGGCTGCATGGTCGCGGTGACCTGCTTGCCGCCCGGCGGCCGCGACGGGTCCTCATACAACCCGGCCAGGGCCGGCACCCAGGCATTCACTTCGGCCAGGATGCCTTCGAAGAATCCGGTGACCTCGGCGAGCGGATCCGCCGCACGTATTGATGCCGTTTCGGTCATGGCGTTCATCCCGTCCTCCTTTGGGCGGTAGCGGGGGTAGGGCCGGCGGGCCGGTCGGTCAGCCGGGCGTGTTCATAGATCAGCGCCGCCAATCCGGCCTGAATCTGCGCGCTCACGGTCTCGCGCGCCGTCGCGGCATCGGCTGCGGCAACCGCATCGGCAATGCGATCGCACAGCTGCACCATCTTGGCGTCGAACTCCGCGTCCTCGTGCAGCACGGACAACAGCGGACCAAAGTCCTTGTAGAGCCGGACGAACTCACGCGTCAGCCGCGCCGACTGGCTTAATGCTGCCAACTCCAGCAGGAAATCGCCGACGACGGCTCCGCCGGTGCCCGTCGAACGGGAAGCATGCAGGATCCGGCGCAGCATTTCGGCGTCGTCGGGGTCCGCAAAATCCGCCGCCAGTTCGGCGGCGGTCGCCGCAATGGCACGGTAATGGATGGCCAGGTCCCGCAGCTCAACCCGGCTCATCCGGCTTAGGCGGTCGCGGACCAGTTCCGCACGGCGTCCGGTGGGGACGGTGACGAAGGTGCCTCCGTCGCGGCCCCGCCGGGTGGCCACCAGCCCGCGGGATCGCAGGCCCACCAAGGCTTCGCGGGCCGTCACGGTAGCCACGCCCATGGAGGAAGCGAGCTCGGCCTCGCTGGGCAGCCGGTCGCCGTCGGCCAGCACCCCCGCGGCAATCCCTTCCAGGATCCGGTCCTCCACGCGCTGTGCCTTGCCGCCCTCACCCAGCGGGGCGAAGACCGCGGCGAGCAGGCGCTGGCGTGGCGGTGATTCCTTGGGCATGCGTCGATCCTTCCAGACGTACCGCCCGCGGGACGGCAGGACGCGGCGGAGGGCCTGCCGCGGAACGGCGGCCCGTCACAAAAAATCTACCCGATGTGACCGGCTTTACATTTAACCTCTGGTTTCATAGGTTAAGGCAAGACGATGTAGTCCACGCCACATCAGCCCTTCCTGAAAGGACCCAGCCGTGCAAGCCACAGCCACCTCCGCACCCACCGCGCCGGACAGCACGGGGGCCTCCGCCACGCCTGCCATCTCCCTGCAGCAGGTCGCGAAGACCTTCGGCGACTTCACCGCCGTCAAAGGTTTGGACCTGGACATCCGCCAGGGCGAATTCTTCTCCCTGCTGGGCCCCTCCGGCTCCGGGAAGACCACCGTGCTGCGAATGATCGCCGGCTTCGAACTCCCCAGCTCCGGCCGCATCGACCTGGCCGGCCGCGACGTCACCCGCAAGGCGCCGTTCGAACGCGACGTCAACACCGTGTTCCAGGACTACGCGCTCTTCCCGCACCTGAGCGTGGCCCAGAACGTGGAGTACGGGCTCAAGCTGCGCAAGACGCCCCGGAACGAGCGCCGCAGGCTGGTGAACGAGGCCCTGGAGATGATCCGCCTCCCCCGCGTGGCCGACCGGCTGCCCTCGCAGCTCTCCGGCGGGCAGCGCCAGCGCGTTGCCCTGGCCCGGGCACTGGTCCTGCGCCCGCAGGTGCTGCTGCTGGACGAGCCCCTCGGCGCGCTGGACAAGCAGCTGCGCGAACAGATGCAGGTGGAACTGAAGCAGATCCAGCGCACCGTGGGCATCACGTTCGTCTTCGTGACCCACGACCAGGAAGAAGCGCTCACGCTCTCGGATCGGGTCGCCGTCTTCAACGAAGGCGTGGTGGAGCAGGTGGGCACGCCCGAGGATCTGTACGAACGCCCCGGCAGCCGGTTCGTCGCCTCCTTCCTCGGCAACACCAACCTGGTGGAGGGTGCGCTCGCCCGGCAGCTCACCGGCTCCGACGCCCTGCTGAGCATCCGGCCGGAGCGCATCCACATCCGCCGCCTCGACGAGCCGGTGGAAGCAGCCGGTCTGTCCACCGTGGAAGCGGAGATCGAGGAGGTCATCTACACCGGCCCCTCCACCCGCTACGTGGCGCGCACCGCCGTCGGCCAGACCCTGATCGTCCAGGAGCAGAACGATTCCCGTGCCTCCGGCGCCGGGCGTGGCGACCGGGTCCGGCTGCAGTGGTCCTCCCGCTTCAACTACACCGTCTAGACCTGCACCACCAGCACTACGCACCCTGAAGGAAAGGTACTCCATGAAGATCACCAAGGCACTGCCGCTGGCGGCACTCGCCTCGCTCTCGCTGGTCCTGGCCGGCTGCGGCGGCTCCGCTCCCGCATCGTCCGCCGGCGGCGGCATCCAGGTCCCTGACCTCCCGGCCGCCACCGAGGTGGGCGAGTCCGAGGGCGAAGTCAACATTATTGCCTGGGCCGGTTTCGTCGAGGACGGCTCCACCAACCCCGACGCCGACTGGGTCACCGAGTTCGAAAAAGAGACCCAGTGCAAGGTCAACCGCAAGGTCGGCGCCACCAGCGACGAGATGGTCCAGCTGATGCGCACCGGCGAGTACGACCTCGTCTCGGCCTCCGGCGATGCCTCGCTGCGCCTGATTGCCGGCGGCGACGTGGCCCCGATCAACACCGACCTGATCCCGAACTTCGGCCACATCGTGGACGGCCTGAAGGGACAGATCTACGACACGCTTAACGGCAAGACCTACGGCGTTCCCATCGGCCGCGGCGCCAACGTCCTGATGTACAACACCGAGGCGGTGCCCGAAGCCCCCGACTCGTGGGAAGCCACCTGGGACCCGAACAGCGAGTACGCCGGCGAGATCATGGCCTACGATTCGCCGATCTTCATCGCCGACGCGGCCCTCTACCTGATGGCCACCCAGCCGGACCTGGGGATAACCAACCCCTACGCGCTGGATAAGGAGCAGCTGGCCGCGGCAGTGGAGCTGCTCAAGACCCAGAACGGGGTCGCCGGCGAGTACTGGAACGACGCGCTGAAGGCCGTCTCCTCCATCTCCTCCGGGACCGCGTCGCTGGGCACCGGCTGGCAGGTCATCGTGAACATCGCCCAGGCCGACGGCGGCAAGGTTGAGTCCGTGCTGCCCAAGGAAGGCGCCACCGGCTGGTCCGACACCTGGATGCTCTCTGCGCAGTCCAAGAACCCCAATTGCGCCTACCAGTGGATGGACTGGGCCTCCTCCGCCGAGGTGAACGCCAAGATGGCCCAGAACTTCGGCATGGCGCCGGCCAACGCGCTGGCGTGCGAAGGCTCCAAGGAGAACGAGGAGCACTGCGCCACCTACCACGCCACGGACGAGGAGTACTACAAGCAGGTGTGGATGTGGACCACACCGGTGGAGCAGTGCATTGACGGCCGCACCGACGCCACGTGCACCAACTACCAGGAGTGGACCAAGGCCTGGACCGAGGTCAAGGGCTAGTCCCTCCCTCCAGCACCCCTCCCCCATGGCAGGGGCGCGGCGCGCGGTGAGCACCGCCGTCGTGCCCCTGCCTTGGAGCGCACTCCCCAGCACGACGGCGGTGTCCCCGCCGGCCGTGCACACGCATCCTGATCAGCACCGCATCTGAAGGAGGAACGGCGGGCAGGCCCGCCGAAACCACCATGGCAGCACCAACGATCGAACCGGAGGCCGCAGCCGGCAGCGCCTCGGCGCCGGGCAGCGAGCGCAGCGGACTGGGCGACCGGATCTCCCGACTGCTCTACGCCCGGCCCAAGCTGCGGCTGACCGCGCTCCTGACCCTGCCGCTGGCCTGGCTGGGCGTGCTGTACATCGGATCGCTGATCCTGTTGTTCATCACCGCTTTCTGGACCACCGACTCCTTCACCTCCAAGGTGATCCCCGCGTTCACCGTGGAGAACTTCGTGGAGATCCTCACCGTGCCGGCCTACCAACTCACCGCGCTGCGGACCATCGGCATCGCGCTGGCCGTGACCGTGCTGTGCGCCGCGCTGGCGCTGCCGCTGGGGCTGTACATGGCCAAGATCGCCTCGCCGCGGATGCGCGCGGTCCTGGCCATCGGCATCACGCTGCCGCTGTGGGCCGGATACCTGGTGAAGGTGTTCTCCTGGCGCATCACGTTCTCCAGCGGCGGCCCGCTGGACTGGCTGCTGGCCCCGCTGGGCATGACCGGGCCGGGCTACGGCCCCGCGGCGCTGGTGGTCACGCTGGCTTACCTGTGGTTCCCGTACATGGCGGTGCCGGTGTACTCAGCCTTCCGCCAGATCCCGGACAACCTGTTCGACGCTTCCTCCGATCTGGGCGCGAAGGCCTGGTCCACGGTGCGCACCGTGGCCGTCCCGCTGTTGAAGCCGGCGTTCATTGCCGGGTCCATCTTCACGTTCTCGCTGAGCCTGGGCGACTACATCGCCGCGCAGTTCGTCGGCGGGAAGACGCAGGTGATCGGCACGGTGATCGCCTCCAACATCAACCTCAATCCGCCGCTGGCCGCCGCGTTCGGCACCGTGCCCATCGTGGTGGTTGTCCTGTACCTCTTCCTGGCCCGCAAGTCCGGCGCCCTCAAGCAGCTTTAGGAACTTCACCGATGAGACTCTCCTCCTCCGCCAAGGTCACGCTGCGCCTGTTCGCCGGGCTGGTGATGGCCGCCATCTACCTGCCGCTGCTGCTGGTGATCGTCAACTCCTTCAACGCCACCACCTCCGGCGCGTTCCCCATCACCGAATTCACCACCCGCTGGTGGGAAGCCGCGTTCCGCAACGAGGGCGTGCGCGAGGCGCTCTGGACCTCGCTGCGCGTGGCCACGGTAGCCACCGTGATTGCACTGGTGCTGGGCAGCATGATCGCGTTCGCGCTCTCCCGGTACGACTTCTTCGGGAAGAACACGGTCAACCTGCTGGTGGTGCTGCCCATCGCACTGCCGGGCATTGTCACCGGCGTGGCGCTGAACAACACGTTCAAGACGGTGCTGGAGCCGCTGGGCATCGGCCTCGGGCTGTTCTCGGTGATCGTGGGACACGCGACGTTCTGCATCGTGATGGTGTTCAACAACGTGCAGGCCAGGCTCGGCCGGATGAACAAGGGCCTGGAAGAGGCCGCCATGGACATGGGCGCCAACGTGGTCAAGACCTTCTTCCAGGTCACCTTCCCCGGTTTCCGCTCGGCGTTCGTGGCCGGCGGCCTCCTGGCCTTCGCGTTGAGCTTCGACGAGATTGTGGTGACCACCTTCACGGCCCCGCCCGGAACCGAGACCCTGCCCATCTGGATCTTCAACAACATGGCCCGGCCCAACCAAGCGCCGGTGGTGAACGTGATCGCCGCGGTACTGATCATCGTGTCGATGATCCCGGTCTACCTGAGCCAGCGGATGACCGGAGACGACAAGAAGTAGCAACAGCAGGAGCGGCGCGGGTTCCCGGTTTCCGGGGCCCGCGCCGTTCGTCTAGCTGCCCCCGGCGGGTTGTGCCGCCACCGTTGCGGCCAGGCCCAGTTCGTCCTCGCCGAGGTCCGCGAAGTAGGACTCGACGGCGGCACGGTCCACCTCCGCGAGCGTGGCCGGGTTCCACCGCGGATTGCGGTCCTTGTCGATCACCTGGGCGCGGACGCCCTCGGCGAAGTCCGGGGCGGCGACCAACCGGATGCCCAGGCGGTAGTCCTGGTCCAGCACCTCCTCCAGCGTCTCCATTTTGCCCGCGCGGCGGAGGGCCTCGAGCGTGAGCTTCACGGCCGTGGGCGACTTCAGGGCGATCTCCTCGGCGGCGGCCCGCGCAGCCGGGACCGGCGAGTTCCGCAGGGCGGCGAGGATCTGCTCCGCGTCATCGTGCGCGTAGCACTCATCGATCCAGTGGCGGTCCTTATCCAGGTCCGACGCCGGGACGTCCGTGTGGGAGAAGGCCGCCATCGCTTCGATGGCCGGGGCTTCGGCGAGCGCGGCCGCCAGGGCCGGCAGCTCGGCGCTGTCCACGAAGTAGTCGGCCAGGCCCATCACGATGGCGTCGGCTCCGGTCCCGGTGCCTGCGGTCAGCGCGAGGTGGGTGCCGAGCTCCCCCGGTGCCCTCGAGTACAGGAAGCAGCCCCCGACGTCGGGAATGAACCCGATCCGGGTCTCCGGCATGCCGACCTTGGTCCGCTCCGTCACGACCCGGTAGGAGGCGTGTGCCGACACTCCGACGCCGCCGCCGAGCACCACGCCGTCCATGAACGCCACGATCGGCTTCGGGTAACGGGAGATCAGCGAGTTCATCCGGTACTCGTCTTCCCAGAAGAGCTGGTCGCCGCCGTCCTTCATGTGCCGGTAGATGGCCACGATGTCGCCGCCGGCGCACAGTCCCCGTTCCCCGGCGCCGGAAATCAGGACGGTCTCGACGGCGTCGTCCTCGGCCCACTCGCGGAGGGCCGCGGTGATCGACGTGATCATCGAGTCGTTGAGGGCGTTGATCGCCTTCGGACGGTTCAGGACGATGTGGCCCAGACGGCCGGTGCGCTGCAGCAGTATCTCGTTGGTATTCATCGCTGGACAGCCTACCCGGCGGCGGCCGCCGCGTCAGCGGGAGCCGGCCTGCTGGCGGCGGCAACCGGCTGAGGCGGGAACGGTTGAAGGGCGGCCGTGGACGTTCGGCCTCTCGACGCCGGGAGGTGCACGCCCTATCCTGCACGAATGACCCATCCCGACGCGGAACCGGGAACGCAGCCGCCATCCGGAGCTCCGGAACGGGGCACCCAGCCGGCATCCGGACCTCCGGAACCGCCACTGCGCCGGCTGCCGGTGTGGGCTGTTGCGGGCTGCTGCCTGCTGCTGGGGGCCGGCCTGATGGTCCTGGGACTTGCCGCGGGAGGCGCGGTCGCGCCGCCCCTGCCGGGTCTGCCCTCGGCGGGAGCAGCGACCGCCTGGGGGCTTCCGGCGGCAACGCTGCTGGCCACCGTCGGCATGGTCCTGGCCGTCGGCTTCGCCTGCGTGGCGCTGCTTACCCTCCCCGCGGGAAGCCAAGAACTGTCGCCTGCCGGCCGGGGGCTGGCCGTCGCGGCGGCCGCGCTGGGAGCCGCGGCAGTGCCGGCCGTGGTGGTCCGCCTTTGGTTTACCGGGAGCGAACTGCTCGGCGTGCCCGTCACCCAACTGGACCCCGCGGAGCTGATGCGGGTGGTCTTGGAGGTCAGGCCCGGCAGGGTCCTGCTCTTCCAGACGGTGCTGACGGTCGTGGCGGCGGCGACCGCGCGGTTCTCGCGCACGGCGACCGGCGCGGGACTGGCCCTGATCCTGCTGGT
>NZ_JBNHGL010000137.1:0-7773 GCF_059091245.1 Arthrobacter sp. Y3225116 | reverse complement strand
CCGGCCGCCCACACCGCCAGGTGGCCGCCGGCCGAATGGCCCAGCCCCACCACCCGCTCGAGCGCGAATCCGGATTCCTCCGAAACGTCGGCGAGCCGGTCGATGCCGGAGGCAACGTCGTCGAACGTCTCCGGCCAGCCGCCGCCGTTGCCCGCGCGCCGGTATTCGATATTCCAGCAGACCCAGCCACGGCCGGCGAGGTCCCGGGCCAGCGGGCGTCCGAGCTCGGCACCGTAGGCAGCGCGCCAGTACCCGCCGTGGATGATGACGACGACGGCGGTATGCCGCCGCAGGGCGGGCACGTACAGTTCGGCGTACTGGCTGGGATCCGGTCCGTAGCTGTGCCGGGTACACTCCATCCCTGCACTGTAGCCGTGCGCTGCTACGGCGCGCCGTTGGAGACGCTGTCCTCCACCTCGTCCGAGCCTTCCGCGCTGCCCTCCCCGGACATCCCCGCCACGGTGGTCCCCCGATGGTGCAGGGTCCACGGCGCCGGCACCAGGCGCCCGGCGGCGGAGGCGCGCCCCTCGAGCCGGTCGATCAGCAGGTCCACCACGGTGCCCACCAGCGGCTCCGGTCCCACCGAGGTCAGCGGAGGTTCGGAGTGGTGTCCCAAATCCGAGGTGTCCACGCCGATGATCTCCATCTCCTCCGGGATCCGGAGTCCGGCCGCGGTCGCGGAGCCGGAGACGCACAGGGCCTCCAGGTCGGCCGTGGTGAAGAACGCCGTGGGCGGATCGGCCAGCTTCAGCAGCCTGCCGGTCTCCTCGTAGGATTCACGCCAGGACCCGTGCGTTGCACGTACCAGGTTCTCGTCCAGTTCTGCGCCGAGGTCGGCCATCGCCTGCCGGAACAGCCCCAGCCGGGTACCGCGGCGACCTGGAGCCGGTCCGCCCCGGTGCAGCACGGCGATGCGGCGGTGCCTGGCGGCAAGATACGCGGCCGCCTCGGCGATGCCGGCCTCCGCGTCGACCGACAGCACGTCGAAGCCGTCAGGCTGCAGGAACTGTGACACGACCACCTGCGCCACGCCCCGGTCGGCGAGATCGCGCAGGGTGTGGTCTTCCTCGGGCGTTTCGGTGCTGAAGCCCAGGATGGCCCCGTCCGCGCCGCCGGAGAGCATGAAGTTCCGCCACGCCTCCTGGCCGAGCAGGACCACCACCCGGTAGCCGTGCTCCGGCAGCACGCGGTTGGCGACCTCCGCCAATTGCCGGTCCCAGGCCGAATCCAGGTTTTCCACCACGACGGCCACAGTGTCCGTCCGCCCGCGGCGCATGCCCCGGGCGGCGTGGTTGGGCACATAGCCCAGCGACTTGGCCGCCTCTATGACCCGGGCCTTGGTCGGCTCGCTGATTCTCGTTGAACCCCCGTGCCGGCCGGACAAGACGTATGAGACCGTTGCCAGCGAGACGCCGGCCCGCTCGGCGACGTCGCGAATAGTCGGCTTAAATGAACTCCCCATGATGCAGTTCTGCCTTCTTCCCCAAGAATCATCCCCCGAAACTTCCCCCCAGAAGTTCCCCTGGGTAAAGACTAACGATTCATCGGCAGAATGATAGGGGTAGGGTCAAAATTTTTGAGCGGCAGCTCCGCGGGTCAGGCCTCGAGTTGGGGGATTTCGACGACGACATCCGACGGCTTCTTGTCCGGCCGGAAGCCGCGCCAGACCGGGTGGCGGAGCTTTCCGGATCCGGTGCGTTCGCTGAATTGAACCTCGCCGACCAGCGCGGGCCGCACCCAGTTCGCGTCGGAGGCGTCCGCCGAGGGCACGCCCTCCAGCGGCGGCGTCTTGCGTGACATCTTCTTCAGCCGTGAACCGATTTCGGCCAGTTCTCGTTCCGTCAGGCCGGATCCGACGCGGCCGAGGTAGCTCAGCTCCACGCCGTCGGGCACGGCCACCAGCAGCGAGCCGACCTTGCGGGCCCGCGAGCCCTTGCCCGGCCGCCAGCCCACGATGACCACTTCCTGCGTCAGCTGGTTCTTGATCTTGATCCAACTCCTCGTCCGTTGGCCCGGCGCGTAGTTGCTGTCCGTGCGCTTGGCGATAATGCCTTCCAGGCCGACCTCCCGGCTGGCCGCGACCGCTTCGGCCACGCTGGCATCCAGCTCCGGCGGGACCTGGATATGTCCGTCGTCCGGGGTTTCTACCGCTTCCTTAAGGATTTCCCGCCGTTGGGAGTATTCCAGCCCAAGTGTTGGTGTTCCGTCCAATTCCAGCAAATCGAAGAGGAAGTAATCCACCGGGTATTTCGCGGCAGCGCGCTCGATATCCGCTTTCCTGGTGAGGTTCATGCGGTTCTGCAGGCGGCCGAAGTCCGGCCGACCCTTGGCATCGAGCGCGACGATCTCGCCGTCCAGCACCGCGGTTTGGGCCAGGACGTGATCGGGCAGGTCCGCCAGTTCCGGGTAGGTCTTGGTCATGTCGATGCCGTTGCGGCTGACCAGCCGCACGGCGCCGTCGGCAACGACGGCGACGGCCCGGATGCCGTCCCACTTCATTTCGTAGGCCCAGCCCTCATCCTCGTCGATGGAGGCCTCGGTGCCCTGCACGGCCAGCATCGGTTTCACCGCTTGCGGCGCCCCGGCGTCCTGCGGTGCGGACCCGGCGTCCTGCGGTGCGGAGCCGTTGTCCTCCACAGGGGCCGTGGTGCCGGCCGCCCGCCTGGTGCGCCCGGACCCGCTGCCATCCGCCGACCGGGCAGCAGGACGCGGCTGGTCCTTCATCAGGTGCATCAGCCAATTGTCCTTGCCGTCCTCGCCGCCGGTGTGGATCAGGGCGTAGCGCCGCGGACCGGGGGGCCCGCCGTCGTTCGCCAGGCCGCCGTCGGGACGCCCATGCAGCACAATGATGACTTCCTTGCCGTCGCGCCACTTCTCCACTTCGTAGGTGCCGCTGTCCCAGATGGTCATCACCCCGGCGCCGTATTCGCCCTTGGGGATGGTGCCCTCGAAGGTGGCGTATTCCATGGGGTGGTCCTCGGTGTGGACGGCCAGGTGGTTTTTACCGGTCGTGACCGGCGGTCCCTTGGGCACGGCCCAGGACACCATAACCCCGTCATGCTCCAGCCGGACGTCGTAGTGCAGCCGGCGTGCGTGGTGCTCCTGGATGACGAAAACCGGTTCGTCGTCCGGGTCCCGCCGCTCGATCACCGCAGGCACCGGCTCGGGCGTGCGGTCCGGGTCGCGCATCGAACGGTACCTGCTGAGCCGGTCCGGCCCCGGCTCCGGCTGGTCCGGGCGCTTGTTCCCGGCCGAACCGTTCCGCCCGCTGCTTGTGCCGCGCGCGCCGCCGTCGTTCTCCGCGGCCCCGCGGCTCCCGTCGTCGCTTTTGCCGGCGTCCGGTTCCGCGGCCTCCTGCAGGGACTGCTCGTCCGCGATGCCGCCCGCCATGCCGGCCAGCGGGTCGCCGATCTCCCTCACGCGCTCCAGCACCTGCCTGAAGTCCAGGTGAGCCAGGTCCGGGTCTTCCAGCTCGGCCCAGGTTCGGGGTACCGCCACGGTGGGGTGCGGCCGGCCGCGCAGCGAATACGGGGCAATCGTGGTCTTGGCCCAGTTGTTCTGGCTCCAGTCGACCAGCACCTTGCCCGTGCGCAACGACTTCTTCATGTCGCTGACCACGAGGTTTGGATGGTCGGCCTCCAGCAGGCGGGCCAGCTCGTGCGCCACCTGGCTGACGTCCTCCGAGGTCTGCTTGCCGTCCAGCCCGGCGTAAAGGTGGATGCCCTTCGAACCGGAGGTTACCGGCCGCGGGTCGAGCCCCATCCCCTCCAGAATGTCCTTGATCAGGAAGGCCACTTCGACACACTCCGCCAGCCCGGCCCCTTCCCCCGGGTCCAGGTCCAGCACCATCCGGTCGGGATTGTTGATCGTGCCGCGCGGGCCGAACTTCCACTGCGGAACATGGATTTCCAGGGCGGCAATCTGCGCCAGCCACGTCAGGGTGGCCCGGTCGTTCACCAGCGGGTACACGTTGACGTTGCTCTTGTGCTCGATGGTGTGCCGCATGACCCAGTCCGGCGCGGACTTGTCCAGGTTCTTCTGGAAAAACACCTGCCCCGGTTCCTCCGCCGTGCCGACGCCGTGGACCCAGCGTTTCCGCGTCACCGGCCGGTCCGCCGCATGCGGAACCAGGAACTCGGCGATCTCCGAATAGTAGGCGATCACCTCCGCCTTGGTGGTCCCGGTTTCCGGGTACAGCACCTTGTCCAAATTCGTCAGCCTGAGCCGGCGCCCGTCGACGGCTACGGTCTCCTTTTGGCTGGTTTTCTGGCTGGAGTTCTGGCTGGCCATACCGCCAGTCTGTCCGCCGCGTGGCCGCTTGGCTAGGGCCTCGCCTCTGGCTTTGTACCGCCCGCGGGTGTTCACTAGTGGCATGAGAGCCATCTGGAAAGGCGCGGTGGCGTTCGGACTGGTCAACGTGCCGGTCAAGCTCTACAGCGCCACCGAAGACCACGACGTGAGCCTGCACCAGGTCCATGACAAGGACGGCGGGCGCATCCGCTACCAGCGCCGGTGCGAGGTTTGCGGCAAGACCGTCGACTACCAGAACATCGACAAGGCGTACGACGACGGTGAGCACACCGTGGTGATCACCGACGAGGATTTCAAGTCCCTGCCGGTCGAAAAGAGCCGCGAGATCGAAGTCGTCGAGTTCGTCCCGAGCGACCAGATCGATCCGATCATGTTCGACCGCAGCTACTATCTGGAACCGGATTCGAAGTCGACCAAGGCCTACGTCCTGCTCCGGCGGACCCTGGAAGAGACGGACCGCACGGCCATCGTGCAGTTCGCGCTGCGGCAGAAGACCCGGCTGGCGGCGCTGCGGGTCCGCGGCAAGGTCCTGATGCTGCAGACCCTGCTGTGGGAGGACGAGGTGCGGGAGGCCAGTTTCCCGTCGCTGGAAGAAACCGTGCGGATCTCCGCGAAAGAGAAGGAGATGTCCGCCGCGCTGGTGGAGTCCTTCTCCTCCGACTTCACGCCCGCTGACTACACCGACGAGTACCAGGAACAGCTGCGGACCCTGATTGAGGCGAAGCTGGAGCAGGGCGAGGCGCTGGATACGGCCAAGACCTTCGGCACGGACGAAGAGGAAGAAGGCGGCAAGGTCCTGGACCTGATGGAGGCGCTGCGCCGCAGCGTCGAGAAGAACCGGGAGGCCAAGTCTTCCGCCGGCTCCCCGTCCAAGAAGAAGTCAGGCTCCAAATCCGAGGCATCCAAGGGCGCCTGACGAAGCCGGTAAGCGGACGACGGCGGGGCGGGGCCCCAACGGCCGGGACCGCCCGCCGCGGGGCTACTGCCGGTAGTTTTCCACTTCCCCGACCGGCCGGGTCTCCGCCTCGCCCGGGTCCTCGCCCGCCCTGCGCTTGGCCCGCCGCTGGCGCAGCAAATCCCAGCACTGGTCCAGCTGCTCCTCCAGGCGGCGCAGCTCGTCGGCGCGGGCGGCGGCCTTGTCCGGCTCCTCCGGCGCGGAGTCGCGCAGTTGTTGCTCCTTCTCGACCAACGCGCTGATGTACTTCTGGATGTCCTGGTCCATGGCACGCCCCTCCCGGCGGTAGTCACCTCAGGCTACTTCGCACGCCAGCCGCGGGCTAGGGCCGCCGCCTCCTCAACGGATTGCGTTCTGTGGTTGACTTCCTGCAGGGCAATCCCGGTGACGGGCGACGTGGAGGAACAGAAGACTCATGGCATATGGCGAGCTCGATACCTCGTCCGGGGTACCCCTGTATCGGCAGATCAGGGAAATCCTGCGCAGGGAAATAGCCGAGGGGATCGCTGATCCCCGGAAGCCAATGACCGAGGCGCAGTTGCTCAGCCGGTTCGAGGTCAGCCGGGCGCCCATCCGGCAGGCACTCCAGGAGCTTGCCAGCGAGGGATACATCTACCGGAAACAAGGCAAGGGGACGTTCCCGGTCATCGGCACCAGGGTGCAGCGGCCGGCCGACGTGCGCTCGGGCGCCCTGTACCAATACCTCGCCGAGAGCGGACTGCATCCGACGGGGAATGTCGCCGGCATCGAGCGGGTGGAACCGCCCGGCCGGATTCGGGACCTGCTGGGACTCGAAGCGCACGAGCGGCTCCTGCATTTCACCCGCCTGATCTCGGTAGAGGATGAGCCTCTCGTCGAAGCCGACGTCTACATTCGGGCGCCCGAGGACTTCAGCCCGACCGCCGCGGAACTGGAACGCGTTGGCTCCGCCTTCGAGCTCCTCAAGAAAGAGTTCGGCATCGCCCACGTCCGCGCCGAGCACGAAGCCTGGGCAACCGCGGCCACCGCCGAACAGGCCGCCACCTTCGGGGTGGGCGTGGGGAGTCCGTTGCTCGTCATCGAGACGGTCTTCTTCACCACGGGTGACCTGCCCGCCGGATGGCGCTCCGCGGTGCACCAGGCAGAGAAATTCAAGTACCGGTTCAGCACCAGCCAGTAGGCGGCGGCTTGCGGGAAATGCACCCCGCCACCACCCACGGCCGTTGATGTTTTTCGCTCGATTGCCTTGACTTTGACAATACATCATGTAAACCTAGTTGACAGGTAATCAAGGTCACACAAGCGGGAGGCCCGCGGCCGTTAGCGGACGCCAGGCCTCTCGATGGACTGCCTCCTTCGTTTACTACCGCCTGCACCGGTTTCGGCGAGGAATGAATCCAGAGGTCGCGGTGCATGATCCTTCCCCGCGTGACGTCTGCCATGGCGTGGCGTCAGACGAAAGGTTGTGCCAATGACGGATACAACGACAACCCCCCACCCGACGGCCAATACCGTTCTTGGCCCCGTTCCCGCCCATGAATTGGGTGTGGTCGCGGTCCACGAGGCCCTGCTCTCGGTGGTCCCGGGAGCCCAGTACGCCCCGGACATGAGCATGGACCGGGCGGAGATCTTCGAGGTCCTGGCCGGAAAGCTGACCGACTTCCGCGAGCACGGCGGCCAGACGATCGTCGACAGCACCGGCATGTTCCACGGCCGCGACGTGAAGCTGTACGAGGCGCTCTCGCGCTCGACCGGCGTGCACATCATCGCCTCCACCGGCATGGGGCCGGAGGAAATGCTCGGCGGCTACTTCCTCACCCCGCAGACCAACCCGCCGACCCCGTGGCCGGCCGAAAAGTTCGCCGACCTCTTCTCGAAGGAAGTCAGCGAGGGAATGGTTGTCCCGCGGGTCGAGCGCCGCGGAGCCGCCGGACTGGTCACCAGCACCGCCACCCGCGAGGGCATGACCCCGACCGACGAGAGCTTGTTCCGCGGGGCGGCCCGGACCGCCCTGGCCACCGGCATCCCGGTCTCCATCCGCTACGGCGCCGACGCCCTGCACGACCTCGACGTCGTCCTGGACGAGGGACTGCCCGCCGGGCGGGTCCTCGTCGGCGGCCTGGACCGCCGGGACGCCGCGGACGCCGGCGCCGCCCTCGAGGTGGCGCGCCGCGGAGCCTTCGTGGGCCTGGACCATGTGGGTCTGGACGACGACGGCGGTTACCTCACCGACCGCGAGCGGGCCGGACTGGTGCTCGAACTGGTCAGGGCCGGCCACGCGGACCAGGTCATCCTCTCGTCCAACGCGATCGGCGTGGCCAAGGGACAGCCGGACTACGACCTGCCCTTCAGCCACGTGCTGGCCACCTTCGTCCCCTTCCTGAAATCACTGGGCCTAAGCGAGGAAGACGCCCGCCGCATCCTGGTGGACAATCCGCGCAACCTGCTGACTGTGCGCTGAGCACCAGCGGCCCGCCATCAACAAGCTTTCGAAACTCCTGAGGTGAAGGAATGACCAAGGTCAACAC
>NZ_JBNHGL010000136.1:0-7782 GCF_059091245.1 Arthrobacter sp. Y3225116 | reverse complement strand
GCCGGCCGCGGGAACCGCCAAGCGGGGCGCGGACGGCCCCGCTGGCGCTAGTTCAGCAGCGCGTCGACGAAGTCTTCGGTCTCGAAGGGCGCCAAGTCGTCGGCCCCTTCGCCCAGGCCCACCAGTTTAACGGGCACGCCGAGGCTGCGCTGGATGGCGACGACGATGCCGCCCTTGGCGGTGCCGTCCAGCTTGGTCAGCACGATGCCGGTGATGTTAACGACGTCGGCGAACACCTTGGCCTGGTTCAGGCCGTTCTGGCCGGTGGTCGCGTCGAGCACCAGCAGCACCTCGTCCACGGTGGCCTGCTTTTCGATCACGCGCTTGACCTTGCCGAGTTCGTCCATCAGGCCGACCTTGTTTTGCAGGCGCCCGGCGGTATCGACCATGACCACATCGACTTCCTGCTCGATGCCGGCCTTCACCGCTTCGAAGGCGACGGACGCCGGGTCCGCGCCATCGACGTCGGACTTCACGGTGGGCACGCCCACGCGCGATCCCCAGGTAGCCAGCTGCTCGGCCGCGGCCGCACGGAAGGTATCCGCGGCGCCCAGGATCACGTCCTTGTCCTCGGCCACCAGCACGCGGGCCAGCTTGCCCACCGTGGTGGTCTTGCCCACGCCGTTGACGCCCACCACCATCATCACCGCGGGGCGGTCGGCATGGCGCATCACGGCCAGCGAGCGGTCCATGGACGGGTCCACCAGCTTGATCAGTTCCTCGCGCAACATGGCCTTGACCTGCTCCGGGCTGCGGCTTCCCTCCACCTTCACCCGGTCCTTGAGCGCGTCCACGAGTTCCATCGTGGGCTCGGTGCCCAGGTCGGCCAGCAGGAGGGTCTCTTCGATCTCGTCCCAGACGTCGTCGTCGATCTTGTCGCTGGCGAGCAGCGCGAGGAGGCCCTTGCCCAGCGCGTTGTTGGACTTGACCAGCCGTGCGCGCAGCCGGGACAGGCGGCCCTGCACCGGTGCCGGCGTTTCGACCGGGATGGTCTCCAGCGCGGCGGCGTCCTCCGGAATTTCGACCTCGGCCGGCGGCAGTTCCTCCTCGGTCGGCGCGCCGAGGGGCGGTGCCGGGGCCGTCGGTCCGCGGGGCGCTTCCAGGGTGCCGGTACCGCCCCCGGTAGGCGGCATGGCCGGGTCATTCGCGTCCCGGGTGGTGGTGTACGTGCCGGGCGGGGTCCTGCGTCCCCGCAGCAGCAGCGTTGCCACCAATCCGATGACGACAATGGCGATGACTACGTAAATGATGATGGTTGCGTCCACGGTTCCTAGCCTAGCTGCTGAGCGTTCCGCGTCACGGGTCAGGCGGCGACGGCGGCGGCGTCACCCGGAACCCGGCGGCCGAGGCGGACGACGGCGGCCAGCCCACGTTCCAAGGCCTGCCGCAGCGACTGTACGATCGACGCATGAAGCCCTTCCTGCTGCTGGCCACGCGCGCCGAAGACACCGCAGCCGATGAGGAGTATGCGGCCTTCGCCCGTTTTGGCGGCCTGGAACCGGGCCAGTTGCACCGCGTGCGGCTGGAGGCCGGACCGATGCCGGCCATTGATCTGGACGATTACAGCGGGATCATCCTCGGCGGCAGCCCATACACCTCCAGCGACGACGACGCATTCAAGTCCGCCGCCCAGTTGCGCGTCGAAGCCGAGCTGGAGCAGCTGCTGGACACCGTCGTCGCGCATGATTTCCCGTTCCTGGGCGCCTGTTACGGCGTCGGCACGCTGGGCCGGTACGGCGGCGGCGTGGTGGACCGGCAATACGGCGAGCCGATCGGTGAAGCGCAGATTGTGCTGACTGACGATGGCGGTGCCGATCCCCTGCTCGCCGGCCTGCCCCGTGAGTTCGGTGCCTTCGTTGGGCACAAGGAGGCCTGCTCCGTGTTGCCCGCGGGCGCCGTCCGCCTGGCCGTGTCAGCGCACTGCCCCAACCAAATGTTCCGGCTGCAGGAGAACCTTTACGCCACGCAGTTCCACGCCGAACTGGATGTAGACGGCCTGCTGACCCGGATCTGGATCTACCGCGATGCCGGCTACTTCCCGCCGGACCAGGCCGATGCCGTCATGGAACGGGTGCGCGGTCGCACCGTGACGATTCCGCAGCGGATACTCCGCAACTTCGTCACCCGCTACGCCACCGACTGACACGGCACCCGCCGCACCCACCGAACCCCACAGGAACGAGGAACCGAATGAGTTTGAAAGAGCAGCTGCAGGCCGACGTCGTCGCCCACATGAAGGCGGGGAACAAGACGGCCCTGACCACCGTGCGCAACGTTCTGGGCGAAATCGCGACCAAGGAAAAGTCCGGCAAGACGCCGGTGGAGCTGGACGACGCCCAGACCACCGCGCTGCTGCAGAAGGAAGCCGCCAAGCGCCGCGACACTGCCCGCATCTACACGGAAGCCGGAGAGCCGGAGCGGGCCGCCGCGGAAACCGCGGAAGCCGAAGTCATCGAGGCGTACCTGCCCCAGCCGCTCAGCGAGGCCCAGGTCGCGGAGATCATCGATGAAACCATCGCCGGACTTAAGGCCGACGGCGTGGAGCTGTCCATGCGGCAGATGGGAGCGGTGATGAAGCCGGTCACCGAGAAGGTCGCCGGCCGCTTCGACGGCAAGGCCGTCAGCGAGATGGTCCGCGGGCGGCTGGCGGGGCAGTAATCAAAGCGGTGACCGTCGGCTCCTAGGCCGGGTGGCCGGCCTCGAGATCCTTGACGTCGCTGAAGGTCAGGAGTTCGGCGGCATCCTCCCCGTGCGTTTCGAGCGGGGACAGCAGGAAGCCGGTGTGGTCGCCGAGATCGACCTTTTTCAAGACACGTCCGACCATGACGCGCGCGGCGTCCGCCAGCAGCGGAACATCCTCCGGTCCGGGCACCCAGTCGCAGTGCGAGAACTTGTCCACGTCGTCGCCCGTCGTGGCGCCGAACAGTTCCGCGAGCGCCCGCTGGCCGCGCTCCAGTACGTGGACCGCCAGGACGCCGGCCTCCAGCGCCACGGGATGGGTGCGGTTCTGTTGCGAGATGCACACCAGGAGCAGCGCCGGCTTCAGGCTGCATTGCGTGGCGAAGCCGACCAGGCACCCTGACCGCTCTCCTCCGGCCCCCGCTGCCGTGACGATGTACATCGGATAGTCGAAGCCCCGCACGAAGACGTTCATCAGCTGCCCGGACGTTGCCTGTTTCTGCGCCATTCCCACATCATGGCGTACCTTCACGGGGTTTTACCGACTACCAATGCAACCTGGCCATGGTGGCCGACAGCTCCGGCAGTTCGCTCTCGGTGACCGGCTGGATTCCGGTGACCGTGGCGAAGCCGGCGGCCAGGAGCGCGAAGTCGCTCTCCGGCGGGGCTTCCTCCTGGCTGTCCGCGATGGCCAGCCGCAGGTCCTCGTCTCCGCGTTCGGCCAGCGTGGTCTGCACGATGCCGAATTCGGCCAGCGTCGCCGACCGGTATTCCGGCAGCCGGGTGCCGTCCACGTTGGGCACGTTGAGGTTCAGCACGGTGCCCGTCTGCTGGTCCATCAGGTACGGCAGCAACCCGGTCGCCAGCCGGGCGGCGGTGTCCCAGTTCAGCTGCGCCGGCTCCAGCCCGGTGTCCAGCGACACGGCCATCCCGCGGCCGCCGTTCACGCCCGCGGTCAGCGCGGCGCCGACCGTGCCGGAGTGCAGGATCACCCGGCCCACGTTCGCGCCGCGGTTCACTCCGGAGAGCACCAGGTCCGGGGCGTCCCCGAAGGCACCGTGCGGCGCGATCATGGCTATGAAGCCCGGCGTGCCGTGCACGGCAAACGCCGGCACGGACTCGAGGCCCTTCAACGTGCGCCGCTCGATCCGGATGCGGCCCTCGTCCTCCCGGGCGGTAATGGACGCGCTGCTGCCGCTGGCCTCGGCGACCGGCGCCGCGATCGTCACATTCAGGCCGGCCTCCAGGACTCCCGCCGCCAGGGCGTGCAGGCCCGGGGAGTCGATGCCGTCGTCGTTGGTGATCAGGACCATCTTCGGCTTGCTCATTGTTCTTGAACCTTCCGCGCCAACTCGTCGGGGCTGATTTGCCGTCCTGTTGCCTTCCCGCCGCCGTCGTACGGCGAGACCGTCACCAGTTTGGTCAGGTTCCGGATGGCGCCCTCTTCCCCGGTGCCCAGGCCGTGGCGGGTCACGTTCAGCGCGCCGGCGGCCGTACCCAGCACCACCGCCTCGTGGATGGTGCCGCCGTCGGCCAGGGTGGCGGCCACCCCGGCGGTCAGCGAGTCCCCCGCCCCGTGGGTGTCAACGCTCTGCATCTCGGGTACCCGGATCTCGCTGAGGGCGCCGTCGTGCAGCATCAGGGACGGCAGATGCGCGCGGGTGACAATCACCGTGCCGGCTCCTTCCTCGTGCAGGGCGCGCATCGCCCCGATGATTGCCTCGGGCTCGTCCGAGGCGGCGCGCCCGCTCTCGGTCAGTTCGTCATCGGCAATCTTGGCCACGCTCACCCCACCGGCGAGCGCGGCGGTGAGCCGGTCGCCGGTGAGGTCGGTGATCACCCGGCAGCCCGCGGTACGCAGGTCGGCCGCAAGCCGGCGGTAGACGTCGTGCGGTACGGCGTCTTCGCGGACCGCGCCGCTGAGGATCGCCGTGCCCGCCTCGATCCCGGCCTGCAGGGTCAGTCCGTAAAGTTCGTCGAGTTCATGGCGCGTCAGTTTTTCCCCGGGACTCTCGGCGATGACTTCCCGCTCGCCGCCGCGCCGGTCATGGACATACGCCGCGCTGCTGCCCTGGCCCTCCACCGGGAGGACCTTGACGCCCTCGTCGGCGATCAGGTGCCGGATCACGCCGCCGGCTTCGCCCGAGAACGCGGCGCACATCGTGACGGACGCGCCGAGGGCGGTCAGCATCCGCGCCTGCCAGACGCCCTGGCCACCGGCGTGCAGGTGGATATCGGCGGTGCCCTCGACGTCCTCCACCGTCACGGTGAGCACGGGCGAGGGAGCGAAAATTACTACGGAGCCCATCGCGAACCTCCATCGAACCGGTGTCCGGTCATGACTGCCTCCTTTTGTTGCCCCGGACCGCCGTCACGGCTGCGCGGCTGCCCGGTTTTCCTTCTGAAGTGGTCCGTGGTTTCGACACTAACGGCCCGTCGCGGGCCCGACAATGGCCGCCTGGGGCGCAAAAGTCCTCCCAGCCCCGCGGCCACGCGGATCGGACCCGTTATGACCGGACCGCTTATTCCGGCGTCGCGCCGTCCAGCACCCGGTCGATGATGTCCCGGACGCGGTCCTCGGCAATGATCTTGAAGTGCCCGCTGGTCTCGAGCCGGATGTTGGTTGCGCCGTCGAGCCGGCAGCCGCCGGGAATGTGCGGGTCGAACGCGCTGTAGACGGACACGATCCGGTGGTTGACCTCCAGGTTGGCCAGCAGCCGCCGCAGGACGCGGTTGTTCGGCGCGAACGCGCGGACCATCGGCGTCACCGCGAAGGACGCGTAGCGGGACCCGGAAAACGGCGTTCCGATCGCCACCATGCGCTTCACCCGCGCCCCGGACTCCGCGCCCGTCATCACGTATTTGCCGATCAGTCCGCCCTTGCTGTGCGCGATGATGGTCACGTTGTCCAGGTCCTGCCCGCGCAGGTAGTCGGCGACCAGCCCGGCCATCCGCTCGACGCTGCCCACGTTGTAGCCCAGCGGCTCGATCACGTGCACCGGATGCCCGCGCCCGTGGACGTGCTCGATCAGCGGGCGCATGAACTTCCAGGACTCGTAGATGCCCGGAAGCACGACGACGGGGTCCGCCGCGCGGGTTCCTGCCTCCCGGTACCGCGCCGGGCCGGTCCGGTCGAAGAATCCGCGGACCTGCTGGCGGCCGATGTAGGCGTAGTCCAGCAGCCAGGCCCGGCCCAGCCGCAGTCCCGGGAACAGGTGGTTCATGACCGGTCTATGACGGCAGCATCGTCGAATCCGGCCGTGGCCAGGCACAGCCGGGCCACCGGACCGGGCGAACGGAACATCATCACGTGCGCCTCGCCGGGGATGCTGTCCACCGTGGCGTCCGGGCAGGCATCGGCCAGTTCGCGGCACCAGTCCAGCGGCACGATCGGGTCCCGGTCGCCGCGGACGATGCGCACCGGCACCTGCACCCCGGCGATCCGCTGCTCCAGCTTTTGGTCAAGCATGGCCGGCAGTGTCTTCAGGAACCAGCGCGGCCCGCAACGAAGATAGTCAGTGACCTCGATCATGTCCACGGTCAGCGGTTCCCGGAACCCGTCCTGGAGCAGCCGGAGGCCGTGCTGCCAGGCCGTGCGTTCGCGGCGGTTCGCCGTCGGCGCCAGCAGCACCAGCGCGGCGGCGGTGTCCGGGTGGTGCAGCGCCATTTCCACGACGACCTGGCAGCCCATCGAGTGGCCCACCAGCACGGCGGAACCGACGCCCAGCCGGCCCATGACCGCGTCGACCAGCCCGGCGAAGTCCACCAGCCCCAGGGCGCGCTCCGGTTTGGCGGTTCCTCCGTGCCCGGGCAGATCGACCAGGTGTACCGTTCCGTGCCGGGCGAGTTCAGCCGCGAGGGGTTCGAAGTAGCGTCCGGAGACGCCGATGCCGTGTACCAGCACGAAGTCCGTGGGCCCGGAGCCGACGGTCCGGATGCGGACCTCGCATCCGTCGATGGTCAGCATCTGGGCTGTCTCGCCCGGTATCCCCGCCAATTCGCCTGCCTTCCTGCCTCAGTCGACCAGTGCCTTTGCATGTTCCAGCCGCTGCGAGATGACGGTGGTTACGCCGTCGCCGCGCATCGTTACACCGTACAACGCGTCGGCCACTTCCATGGTGCGCTTCTGGTGGGTGATGACGATCAGCTGGCTGGATTCGCGCAGCTCCTCGAAAATGGTGATCAGCCGGCCCAGGTTGGTGTCGTCCAGCGCCGCTTCCACCTCGTCCATCACGTAAAACGGGGACGGCCGGGCCTTGAAGATCGCCACCAGCAGGGCCACTGCGGTCAGCGAGCGCTCGCCGCCGGAGAGCAGGGACAGGCGCTTGATCTTCTTGCCGGCCGGCCGGGCTTCCACGTCGATGCCCGTGGTGAGCATGTCCTCCGGATCGGTAAGCACCAGCCGGCCCTCGCCGCCCGGGAAAAGCCGGCCGAACACCCGCTCGAACTGCACGGCGGTGTCGCGGTAGGCCTCGGTGAAGACCTGTTCCACCCGCTCGTCGACTTCCCTGATGATCTCCAGCAGGTCCTTGCGCGTGGCCTTGAGGTCCTCCAGCTGGGTGCTCAGGAACTGGTGGCGTTCCTCCAGCGCAGCGAACTCCTCCAGCGCCAGCGGGTTGACCTTGCCCAGCGCGGCCAGGTCGCGCTCCGCTTTCTTGAGCCGCTTCTGCTGCTCCTCGCGCACGAACGGCACGCCCTCGGCGACGGCGTTGCCGTCCTCGTCCACCGGTGCCCGCAGCGCCGCCCACTTGTCGTTCGACGCCGCGGTGGCGACCGGCACCGGCTGGTCCGGCCCGTACTCGGCGATCAGGTGGTCGGGGGTCAGGCCCAGCTCCTCGATGGACCGGGTCTGCAGGGCCTCGATCTTCAGCTGCTGCTGGGCCCGGGCCAGCTCGTCGCGGTGGACCGTGTCCGTCAGTTCGCGCAGTTCGGCGGCGAGCGCGTCGGTCGACGAGCGCACCGTGGACAGCTCCGCCTCCCACGCCGCGCGCACCTCTTCGGCCTCGTCCCGTTCCCGCTCGGCGAGGTCCACCGAGACGTCCAGCCAGGCCAGTGCCTCCCGGGCGCCCTGTGCGACGGCGGCGGCCTTGGCGGCCTGGAGCC
>NZ_JBNHGL010000135.1:0-7903 GCF_059091245.1 Arthrobacter sp. Y3225116 | reverse complement strand
GCGCTACAGCGCCTGGACGCGGCGATGGGCACAGCCTGACGGCGGGAACGCTCCTGCGGGGCGGCCGCGGAGCGGTGTGAGCCCGCGGGCGGGCGGATCAGCGGCGCTGGGACCCCGAGGTGCGGTACACGTCGTAGACGCCGTCGATGCGCCGGACCGCGCTGAGCACATGGCTGAGGTACTTCGGGTCGCCCATCTCGAAGGAGAACCGCGAGATCGCGAGCCGGTCGCTCGAGGTATGCACCGTGGCGGAGAGGATATTGACATGATTCTCGGCGAGCACCCGGGTGACATCGGAGAGCAGGCTCTTGCGGTCCAGCGCCTCGACCTGGATCTCCACCAGGAAAACGCTGGCCTGGGTCGGCGCCCAGGCGACCTCGACGATCCGGTCGGGGCTTTCGCGCAGTTCCGCCACGTTGCTGCAGTCGGAGCGGTGCACCGACACGCCCGAGCCCCGGGTGACGAACCCGATGATGGGATCCGGCGGGACCGGGGTGCAGCACCGGGCCAGCTTGACCCAGACGTCGCCGACCCCGACGACGGTGACGCCGGAGTCCGGATGCTTCGGCCGCCTGACCGTCGTCGGGAGCGACGGCTCGGCCTCCTCGACCGCTTCGCGTCCGCCGAGCAGGCCGACCAAGTGCTCGATCACGTTCTGGGCGGACGAATGGCCGTCGCCCACGGCGGCGTACAGCGCCGACACGTCGGCGTGGTGAAGTTCCTGCGCCACCGACATCAACGCGTCGTGCGTCATCATCTTCTGCAGCGGCAGGTTTTGCTTCCGCATCGCGCGGGTGAGCTGGTCCTTGCCCTTTTCGATCGCCTCTTCGCGGCGCTCCTTGGTGAACCATTGGCGGATCTTGTTCCGTGCCCGCGGGCTCTTGACGAAGCCCTGCCAATCCTGGCTGGGACCGGCGCCCTCCGCCTTGGAGGTGAAGATCTCCACCCAGTCGCCATGGCTGAGTTCGCTGTTCAGCGGGACCAGCTTGCCGTTGACCCGGGCACCGATGGTGCGGTGGCCGACCTCGGTATGCACGGCATAGGCGAAGTCCACCGGCGTTGATCCTGCCGGCAGCGCCATGACTTCGCCCTTGGGCGTGAAGACGAAGACTTCCTTGGCGTTGATTTCGAACCGGAGGGAGTCCAGGAATTCGGCGGGGTCGCTGGTCTCCTGCTGCCAGTCGACCAGGCTGCGCAGCCAGCCCATGTCACCGCCGTCGGCCGTCGCGCCGCGGGCGATGTCCTTGTACTTCCAGTGGGCCGCGACGCCGTACTCGGCGCGGCGGTGCATCTCGTGGGTGCGGATCTGGATTTCCACCGGCTTGCCGCCCGGGCCGATCACCGTGGTGTGCAGCGACTGGTACATATTGAACTTGGGCATGGCGATGTAGTCTTTGAACCGGCCGGGCAGCGGGTTCCAGCGCGCATGCAGGGCACCGAGTGCCGCGTAGCAGTCGCGGACCGTGTCCACCAGTACCCGGATGCCCATCAGGTCGTGGATGTCGTCGAAGTCCTTACCCCGCACGATCATCTTCTGGTAGATGGAGTAGTAGTGCTTGGGCCGGCCGGTAATCGTGGCCTTGATCTTCACGGCGCGCAGGTCGTCGCCGATCTTGGTGCGCAGCGTCGTCAGGTACTTCTCCCGTTCGGGGGTGCGCTCCCCCACCATCCGCACGATCTCTTCATAGACCTTCGGGTGCAGGGCCGCGAAGGAGAGATCTTCCAGCTCCCACTTGATGGTGTTCATGCCCAGCCGGTGCGCCAGCGGGGCGAAGATCTCCAGGGTTTCGCGCGCCTTCTTCGCCGACGACTCCGGCGAGACGAAGCGCCAGGTCCGGGCGTTGTGCAACCGGTCGGCCAGCTTGATCACCAGGACGCGGATGTCCTTGGCCATCGCCACGACCATCTTGCGCACGGTCTCCGACTGGGCCGCGTCACCGAACTGCACCTTGTCCAGCTTGGTGACGCCGTCCACCAGCATCGCGACTTCCGGACCGAACTCCGCCTTCAGGTCGGCGAGCGTGTACTCGGTGTCTTCGACCGTGTCGTGCAGCAGGGCTGCGGCCAGCGTCGTGCCCGTCATGCCCAGTTCCGCGAGGATCGTGGCCACGGCCACCGGGTGGGTGATGTACGGGTCGCCGCTCTTGCGCTTCTGCCCGCGGTGGCTGCGCTCGGCCACCACGAAGGCGCGGTGGATCAGGTCGAAGTCCTCGCGCGGGTTGTTGGCCCGGACGGTGCGCAGCAGCGGCTCCAGAATGGGCGAGTAGCTGGTGCCGCCCCGTCCCGCCAGCCGGGCAAGCCGGGACATCGTCCGTTCCCGGCGCCCCGGGAAGGCATGGCGGACCGGGGCGTTGCCCGGGACTTCGGCGGCCGTGGGCACAACAGAAGGACCAGGATCCGGTGTCACACCGGCGTCACTGGCTTGGTCTGTCGACCTGACGTGTTCGGCCAATCCTTCCCGCCTTCCCGATGGGTCCTGGAACCGACGCTACAGCCTTTTGCTCTGCTGGCAGGGGCGCACAGCCCAGGACTGTTCCGGAAACCATTCTATGCTTGTCCGGCGGCCCGGGCGTTCCGGTGCGGCGTCATCCGACGGGGGCAGCCTCGGTGCGGCGCCGTTCTTCCACCTTCTTGGCCTGCTTGAGCAGCGCCGGTTCCTTGGCGCGGAGCCGCGCATACATCGGCGCCGCAATGAAGATTGTGGTGGCGGTGCCGATGATGATGCCGATGAACAGTGCCAGGGACACGTCCTTCAAGGTGCCGGCGCCGAGCAGGAATGCGCCGATGAACAAGATGGCGGCGACCGGCAGGACGGCGACCACGGAGGTGTTGATGGACCGGACCAGGGTCTGGTTCACGGCGAGATTGACCTCTTCCGCGAAGGTCCTCCTGGTGGACTTGTCCAGGTCTTCCGTGTTCTCGCGGATCTTGTCGAAGACCACCACCGTGTCATACAGCGAGTACCCCAAAATGGTCAGGAAGCCGATGATCGCCGAGGGCGTCACCTCGAAGTCGCTCAGCGAATAGATGCCGGCGGTCACAATGAGCACCACCACCAGGCCGCTGAGCGCGGCGACGGACATTTTCCAGGTCCGGAAGTACAGCGCCATCATGATCGCCGCCAGCACAACGAACACCACCAAGCCCCAGATCGCCTGCCGGGTCACGTCGGCACCCCAGGTGGGACCGACGAACGAGGACGTCACCTCGTCGGGACTGACGCCGTAGGCTTCGACCAGGGCGTCGCGCAGTTCCAGGGTCTGGTCGTCGTCAAGGCGCTCGGTCTGGATCCGCATGGTCCCCGGCGCAATGTTCGTCACGCGGGGATCGGCATCCGCCGCGACCCCGGCCACGGCAGCCTCGCCCGGACCGGCGTCCGTGTTTTCCACGTTGGACACGGTGAACTCGGAGCCGCCGCGGAAATCGATGCCCAGGTTGAACCCGCCCTTGACGAACGGCACGACGATGGACAGCAGGATCGCGGCGGCGGCAATGCCGAACCAGAGCCGGTACTTGGAGACAAAGTCGTAGGAGCGCTTGCCGGTGTAGAGATCGTTGCCCCACTTAGCAAAGTTGGCCATTTAGTTGCTCTCCTTGTCGGACCCGCGGCCCGCGCCGCTGGTGGCGCGCTGTTTCTCGGCCGCCCGGCGTTCGGCGATGGTCTGGCGGCGATCGGCTTCGGCGGCCGCTGCGGCGTTCTTGGCCCGCACCGGCGCCCTGCGTTCGCCGGGCTGGCGGATCCGCCCCGCCCCGCGGTACAGCGGCACCGCGTCCAGCAGGCGCGGATCCAGGCCCGAGAACCGGTGGCCCTCGCCGAAGAACTTGGTGCGTGCCAGCAGCTGCATGACCGGGTGGGTGAACATGAAGACCACCAAGAGGTCCGCCACCGCGGTCAGGCCCAGCGTGAAGGCAAAGCCACGCACGTTGCCGACCGCCACGAAGTAGAGCACGACGGCGGCCAGCAAGTTGACGGCCTTGGAAGCCAGCACGGTTTGCCGTGCGCGCTTCCAGCCGTTATCCACGGCCGAGACCAGGCCCCGGCCCTCGCGCAGTTCGTCGCGGATGCGTTCGAAGTAGACGATGAACGAGTCGGCGGTCTGGCCGATCGCCACGATCAGGCCGGCGACGCCGGCCAACGACAGCCGGTAGTTTTCGGTCCAGCCCAGGATCGCGATCGCCAGATAGGTCATGAGGCCGGCCACCACCAGTGACGCGATGGTCACCAGGCCGAGCATGCGGTACTGGAAGATCGAGTACGCGGCGACCAGCACCAGGCCGATGAGCCCGGCGAACAGGCCCATCCGCAACTGGTCGGCGCCCAGGGTGGCGGAAATCTGCTGCTCGCTCTGGATCTCGAAGCTGATCGGCAGTGCGCCGTACTTCAGCTGCTCGGAGAGGATACGGGCCGATTCTTCCGTGAAATTGCCGGTGATCTGCGGCTTGCCGTCGGGGATGACCGCGTTGGTCGTGGGAGCGGAAATCACCTCGCCGTCCAGCACGATGGCGAACTGGTTTTGGGCGCCGGAGAGCCCGAACAGCCGTTCGGTCACTTCCTTGAAGGTTGCGGTTCCCTCGCTGTTGAACTCGATGTTCACTGCCCACTGGTTCAGCGTCTGTCCCTGGGTGCCGCGTACCTGGCCAAAGCTGGAGTCGGCAATGTCGGTACCGGGCACCTCCACCGGGCCCAGGATGTACTTCATACCGGTATCCGGTTCGCAGGCGACCATCGGCTTGGCCGGGTCGGCAGGCTCGCTCTCCTCTTCCGCCGCGGCCGGGTCAAGGCACTCCAGCGCCTCGAACTCCTGATAGAGCTCCGGGGTGATCCAGTTCAAGTCGCTGGCGTTCTCCGGATCGCCCGCCGGTTTTGGAAGGTCCGCTTCGGGCGTCCGCTCTTCCTCGGGAACGGCGGAACCCGGCGCGGCGGTGAGCACCGGGCGGAATTCCATGGCGGCCGACGCCTGGATCAGTTCGCGGGTCCGCTGGTCCGGAACACCGGGCAGGCTGACCACCACGTTGCGGCCGGACTGCGTGGTGATCTCAGCTTCAGCCACGCCGGAGCCGTCGACGCGCTGGCGGATGATCTCCACGGCCTGGTTAAGCTGCTCGGCGGTGATCTCGCCCCCGCCGCCTTGGACCTGCGGAGCCAAGATCATCTGGGTGCCGCCCTCAAGGTCGAGCGCCAGCTTGGGCGCCCAGCTCGCCTGGCCGGTGAACACACCGCTGCCCAGGATGACGGTGCCGGCGGCCAGGAGCACACCGAGCCAGATAAGTGTCCGCCGCGCAATGCTGGTGGAACCGGATCGTGCCATGGAAGATCTTTCTCTCATCGGCTCAGTCGGCCGGCGGAGCCGGCCGGTACATGGCGAAGTGGCGGGGCATGCCCCGCCACTGCACGCCTATACGGCTAAGCCGTCGCTGGCCTACTTGGTGTCTTTGTTCTGCTCTTCGTTGAGCCGCTTGAGGGTATCCTCGGCGGATTCCTCCGGGCGGGTGGCGCTTTCCGCGGTGAGGGACGAGGCGTCGTCGGGAACCTCGGGGGTCTCCGGCGTCACCACTTCGTTCACCGCCTGGGTGTGCACGGTGGCGGTGTTGCCCGGCGACAGTTCAAGGACCACCTTGTTGTTGTCGGGGTCGAAGGAAACGACGGTGCCGAAGAGGCCGAACTGCGTCATCACCTCGGTACCCGGCACCATCTGCTCCTTGATGCGCTCGGCCTTTTCGCGCATCTGGGCCTGGACCTTCTTCTGCTTGCGGAACATGAAGAAGATCAACAGCGCGAAAACGGCGAACAAGCCGATGGTCATCACGTCGATGCCACCCGACTGCTGCTGGGGAGTGGTGCCGGTGAAGAGATTTACGAACACAGGAAAGTTCCGTCCTAGAAGTCTGGAGCGGACCGGTAGGAAAATCCGGACCGTGTACGCAGCCTGCCGCGTCCCGTGGGGGACGGCGCACTCCGCACGTTCCTACCATTCTACGCGGTGACCGCCCTTACACGGTCAAGCTTCAGTTTTCGGCGAAATCCGTGTCCGGCTCCAGCAGTTCCGAGAGCAGGTCTTCGGTCGGTCCCGCGGCCAGGTGATCGGGCACCGCCAGCCCCAGGTGTTGCCAGGCCGCGGCGGTGGCGATCCGTCCGCGCGGCGTCCGGCCGAGCAGCCCTTCGCGGACCAAGTAGGGCTCGGCCACCGTCTCCACCGTCTCGGTTTCCTCGCCGACGGCTATGGCCAGGGTGGACAGGCCGACGGGTCCTCCGCCGAACTTGGTGATCAGGGCGGTCAGCACCGCCCGGTCCAGCCGGTCCAGTCCCCGTTCGTCGACTTCGTACATATCCAGCGCCGCCGCTGCCGCGCGCGCATCGATCTCCTCGATCTTGTGCACGAGGGCCCAGTCCCGGACCCGGCGCAGCAGGCGGTTGGCGATGCGGGGCGTGCCGCGGGAGCGCCCGGCGATCTCGGCGAAACCGGCCGAACTCACCTTGAGGTCCAGCAGCATGGCCGAGCGGCGGAGCACCAGTTCAAGCTCCGCGACGGCGTAGAACTCCAAGTGCCCGGTGAAACCGAACCGGTCGCGCAGCGGGCCCGGCAGCAGTCCGGCCCGGGTCGTGGCCCCGACGAGGGTGAACGGCGGCAGGTCGAGCGGGATGGCGGTGGCGCCGGCGCCCTTGCCCACCACGATGTCCACCCGGAAGTCCTCCATCGCCATGTAGAGCATTTCCTCTGCCGGCCGCGACATGCGGTGGATCTCGTCGAGGAAGAAGATCTCCCCCTCGGTCAACGACGACAGGATCGCCGCCAGGTCGCCCGCGTGCTGGATCGCCGGCCCGGAGCTGATGCGCAGCGGCGCGTTCATTTCCGCGGCGATGATCATGGCCAGCGTGGTCTTGCCCAGGCCGGGCGGGCCGGACAGCAGAACGTGGTCGGCTGTCCGTTCGCGGATCCGGGATGCCTCCAGCACCAGCGACAGCTGCTGGCGGACCCGGGCCTGGCCCACGAAATCGTCCAGGTTTTTGGGCCGCAGCGCCGATTCGATTGCCCGTTCTTCGGTTTCCGACGTATTGGCGACCAGCCGGTTGTTCTCGGATTCCTCCGCCACGCTAGTTCACTCCCGCGGTCCGCCGGGCCGCGCCGGTCCGGGCGCCGTCTTGGCCGAGCCTGCGCAGGGTCAGCCGCAGCAAGTCACCCACGTTGCCTGCTGCTGCCGCCTCCGGATTTTCCTCGGCGGTGGTGTCCACCGCCGCGGCGGCGTCCTTCTCGGACCAGCCCAGGCCGGCCAGGGCCTCCTGCACCTGTCCCTTCCAGCCGCCCTTCTGCTGGGGGGCCTGCTCGCCGGTGGGGATCAGCTTCCCGGCCAGCTCGAGCACGATCCGGCCGGCGAGCTTCGGCCCGATGCCCGGAACCTTGGTGAACGCCTTGCTGTCCCCCTCCGCGGCGGCGACCCTCAGGGCCTCGGGCGAGTGCACCGACAGCGCCGCCAGGCCCAGCCTCGGACCGACCCCGCTGACCGAGATGAGGGTTTCAAAAACTTCCCGTTGCGCTGCGTCCTCGAAACCGAACAGCGTCATGGAGTCTTCGCGCACAATCATGGTGGTGGCCAGTTCGGCCTCCCGCCCCACGAACAGCGTGCCCAGGGTCTGCGGCGTCGCCTGGACGAGCATGCCGAATCCGTTGACGTCGATCACGGCCGATTGCAATCCCACGTGGGCGACGACGCCGCGCAACGAGCTAATCATGAACTCAACTCCCAATTCCGGCACTGCGGCCCGGAGCCCGCCCCGCAGGCAGCACGGCGGCGGATTGTCCGAACATATCTACGAATAGCTTACGGGGCAGCACGGACATTGCCCGCCACCGCCACACCGTGGCCCCGCTTCCGCGGCCGCCGCCGGCCGCGCGTCAGCGGCGGG
>NZ_JBNHGL010000134.1:0-7957 GCF_059091245.1 Arthrobacter sp. Y3225116 | reverse complement strand
GCCGGCCGTGCGCAAGCTGCGCGGCACGCTCCCCCGCTGACCGCCCCGCGGATCCGCCCCGGGACGAAGAGAGGAAAACCCCGCACCGGCTCGGGCCGGTGCGGGGTTTTCCTTCTCCGTGCGGTGCGGTTCGCTAGAGCTTCCGCTCGAAGCGGTCCCACTTGTATTCCTGGTGCTCGCCCTCGACGATGCGGATCGTGCCCGATTTGGAGCGCATCACGATCGACTGCGTCAGGACCTTGTGGTTCTTGTAGCGGACGCCGCGCAGCAGGTCGCCGTCGGTGATGCCGGTGGCCACGAAGAAGCAGTTGTCGCTGGTGACCAGGTCATCAGTGGTCAGGACCCGGTCCAGGTCGTGGCCGGCGTCGATGGCCTTCTGCTTTTCCTCGTCGCTGGTGGGCCAGAGCCGGCCCTGGATCACGCCGCCCAGGGACTTGATGGCGCAGGCGGTGATGATGCCCTCGGGGGTGCCGCCGATGCCCATCAGGACGTCGACGTCGGTGCCCTCGCGGGCGGCCGCGATGCCGCCGGCGACGTCGCCGTCCATGATGAACTTGGTGCGTGCGCCGGCGGCGCGGATTTCCTCGACATACGGCTTGTGCCGGTCGCGGTCCAGGATCATCACGTTGATCTGGTTGACCTTCTTGTTCTTGGCCTTGGCGATCAGGTGCAGGTTCTGCTTGATGGGCAGCCGCAGGTCCACCAGGTCCGCCGCTTCGGGCCCGGTGACCAGCTTCTCCATGTAGAACACGGCCGAGGGGTCGAACATGGTGCCGCGCTCGGAGACGGCCAGCACGGAGAGCGCGTTGTTGATGCCCAGGGCCGTCAGCCGGGTGCCGTCGATCGGGTCCACGGCGACGTCGCACTCGGCGCCGGTGCCGTCGCCGACCTTTTCGCCGTTGAACAGCATCGGGGCCTCGTCCTTTTCGCCCTCGCCGATGACGACCACCCCGTTGAAGCTGACGGTGGACAGGAACGCGCGCATGGCGTCCACGGCGGCGCCGTCGGCGGCGTTCTTGTCCCCGTAGCCGACCCAGTGGCCGCCGGCGATCGCCGCGGCTTCGGTGACGCGCACCAGTTCCAGCGCCAGGTTTCGGTCCGGCTCGTTGTCGCCGACCCGCATGGACGGCGGAAAGTTGGAAAAGGGGTCAGCCTGGGCTTCGTGGGACACTTCGACCTCATCTTCGAGTAGCTCTTCAGACAGCACCGGCTGCGGTGCCGTGATGGATGCATCTGCGGTGCGGACATCTTCCATTGCTTTCGATCATAGTCGTCGCCGCCCCGGGGGCCAGCGCGAGGACCGCGCGGACCGCCCTCCCGTGCCGCGGGCGTGTGCGCACAGGGGCGGGCATCTGAGATCATGGAACGGTGAGTGAAGCGCGTCCCGAAGAATCGACCGAGTTGCCCGTCAAGCCAGTGCTGACGGCCAAGCAGGCCAACCGCGCGAAGGCCCCGGTGGTCGGCATGCTGATGGCTGTGGGACTCTCCCTCGCCGTGCTGCTGCCGGTGATGTTCCTGAACCCGGGCAGCAAGCCCGACGTCTACGAACGTAATATTGACGTCCCGGGGGTCGCCCTGCAGGCCGAATCCACGGCCGGTTACCTGCCGCTCGCCGTCGACCTCCCGGCGGGCTGGACGTCCAACTACGCCCGGTGGAATACCGGGGGAACCGCGCAGGTGGCGGCGTGGGAAGTCGGCTACATCACGCCGGGCGAGGAGTACATCGGACTGATCCAGACCGACAAAGCAAACCCCACCTGGGTCGGCCAGACAACCGACAACGCGCCGGTCACCGGCGACCGCGAAGCGGGTGCCACCTGGGAACTGCGCGACGCCGGCGCGGGCGAGCGCAGCCTCGTGCTGGAGCACGGCGGATTCACCGTCATCCTGACCGGCACCGCGGAGCTGGACGAATTCGATGTCCTGGCCACCGCGATCGTGGAAGACCTGGACGGCAAGTAATCCCGCCCCGACACGGAAACCGGTGCGCGGGCCGGGACGCACGAAGCAGTAAGGTTGCTTCGTGCCCACCTCATTGACCCCCGCCCAGGCCTGGCAAAAACTCATCGACGGCAACGCCCGCTTCGTGGCAGGCACGTCAGTCCACCCGAACCAGGACGCCGCCCGGCGCAGTTCGCTGGTCAACGAGCAGCATCCGTTCGCCATCATCTTCGGCTGTTCCGACTCCCGGCTGGCTGCCGAGATCATTTTCGACCTGGGACTCGGCGATGCGTTCGTGGTCCGCACCGCCGGCCACGTCCTCGGTGACGCGGTGATCGGATCGCTCGAGTACGGCGTGGATGTGCTCAACGTTCCGTTGATTGTCATCCTGGGCCACGACAGCTGCGGCGCCGTGACCGCGGCAAAAAACACGATAGACACCGGTGAAATGCCGCGCGGCGGCCTGCGGGACCTCGTGGAGCGGATCACGCCGTCGGTGCTGGCCGCCCGGCGTGCCGGCCTCGAGGACCTCAACGACATGGTGATCGAAAACGTGCGGCAGTCTTCCGAACGCCTGCTGGACAGTTCGCGGGCCATTTCGGAGGCGGTCGAGGCCGGCCGCACGGCCGTCGTCGGCGTCGCCTACCGGCTGGCGGACGGCCGCGCCGAGCTTGTCGCAGGGCACGGAGCCCTTTAGCGACGCACCGGGCGGGACGCCCCGCCCGGTGGCCGCAGGCCCGGTCGGCGCCGCGTCATCCAAGCCGCCGCCGTGCCGCAACACAATTCGGAACCGGTGCGCCGCAGGCATAAGCTTGGAGCCATGACTTCTGCTGATTCTGCTGAATACCGCATCGAACACGACACCATGGGCGAGGTCCGTGTTCCGGTCAACGCCCTCTACCGTGCGCAGACCCAGCGCGCCGTCGAGAACTTCCCGATCTCCGGCAAGACGCTGGAGCGCGCCCACATCGAGGCCCTGGCCCGGATCAAGAAGGCTGCCGCCACCGCCAACGCCGAACTGGGCGTCCTGGACGGCGAGCTGGCCAAGGCCATCGCCGCGGCGGCGGACGAAGTAGCCACGGGCAAGTACGACGGCGACTTCCCGATCGACGTTTTCCAGACCGGTTCCGGCACCTCGTCGAACATGAACACGAACGAGGTCCTGGCCGAGCTGGCCACCCGTGCGCTGCGGGACGCCGGCAGCGACAAGACGGTCCACCCGAACGACCACGTCAACGCCTCGCAGTCCTCCAACGACGTCTTCCCGACCTCGGTGCACGTGGCCGCCACCTCCGCCCTGATCAACGAGCTGATCCCCGCACTGGACTACCTGGCCGCTTCCCTGGAGCGCAAGGCCGAAGAGTTCAAGGACGTGGTGAAGTCCGGCCGCACCCACCTGATGGACGCGACGCCGGTCACCCTCGGGCAGGAATTCGGCGGCTACGCCGCCCAGGTGCGCTACGGCATCGAACGCATCGAAGCATCCCTGCCGCGCGTGGCCGAGGTTCCGCTGGGCGGCACCGCCGTCGGCACCGGCATCAACACCCCGGCCGGCTTCCCGCAGCGCGTGATCGAACTGCTGGCCGCCGACACCGGCCTCCCGCTGACGGAGGCGCGCAACCACTTCGAGGCGCAGGCCAACCGCGACGGCCTGATCGAGGCCTCCGGCCAGCTGCGCAACATCGCCTACGCGTTCATGAAGATCAACAACGACCTGCGCTGGATGGGTTCGGGCCCGAACACCGGCCTGGGCGAGATCGCCATCCCCGACCTGCAGCCGGGTTCTTCGATCATGCCCGGCAAGGTCAACCCGGTGATCTGCGAGGCGGCGATCATGGTTGCCGCCCAGGTCGTGGGCAACGACACCACCATCGCCTTGTCCTCCACCAACGGCGCCTTTGAGCTGAACGTGGGCATCCCGGTGATGGCCGCCAACCTGCTCGAGTCCATCCGCCTGCTGGCGAACACCTCGCGCGTCATGGCGGACAAGATGATCGACGGGCTGACCGCCAACGTGGAGCGCGCCCGCTTCCTGGCCGAGGCCTCCCCCTCGATCGTGACCCCGCTGAACAAGTACATCGGCTACGAAAACGCCGCCAAGATCGCCAAGCACTCGGTCCAGGAAGGCCTGACCGTGCGCGAGTCCGTCATCGCCCTCGGCTTTTTGGAGCGCGGCGAACTGACCGAAGAGCAGTTGGATTCTGCGCTGGACGTGCTGTCCATGACCGTCCCGCCGCAGGCCAAATAGCAGGCCGGTCCTTCGCGGATCCTGAAGGGCGCTCTTGCTTCGGCAGGGGCGCCCTTCAGCGTGCACGGTGCCGCCGGCCGCCGCTCACATGGGCCGGATCGGCGTCAGGAAGGGGCCCTGCTGCCTTTTTTGGCCCCGACCGGCTGAAACGATTGCCTTGGAGCTTGAACCGACGGCCTCCGGGACTAGGATGAGCGCACACGTCCCCGTGGACGGCGGATGAACGGCCCATCCCGGGCCGCCCGCCGGCCCGTCGGGGACCCGGTGGAAGAGTGTCCAGGAGGTCTCCGTGATTGGCGATTCGCAGCCCCCGTCCCTGGCGACGGCCGACTATTCCCTGCCCGGGCAGCCGAAGACCACCGGACGCTTTATCGTCGTCTTTTACGGCCCGGCCGAGGAATGTGCCGGTATCCTGGCCGACGCCGCCGGCCTGTCGAATGTCGCCGACAGCCGCGATTTCGGCACCCGCGGAGTGGACCCGGACACGGCCTCCGGCGCCGACGCGACGGTCTTCGCGAACCTGGGCATCGCCGTCGTCGCCGCCGGTCCGGACCAGATCAGTTCGCTCCAAGTCAGTAACGCCGCCCGGCACCGTGTCCTCTCGGTCTCGCCGGAACTCATCCACGACGTGCTGGGCCCGGCCGATGACTACGCCGCCGGCTACCGCGACGGCGTGACCGACCTGTCCGGCCGGCTCGCCGCGCGGCGGCACGAGCGCTACGAAGCGGGCCCCGCACCGGCGGGCTTCGCCGACAACAACAATTTCACCTGGGGTCAGCAGGCCACCAGGGCCGTCTCGTCGCCCTATTCGGGGCAAGGCGTGCGCGTCGCCGTGCTGGACACCGGGTTCGATGAGGCGCATCCGGATTTTGCCGGACGCAGCATCACCAGCGCCTCCTTCATCCCGGGCGAGCCGCCGCAGGACGGACACGGCCACGGCACGCACTGCATCGGGACCGCGTGCGGCCCCAAGGCCCCCGGCACCGGCCCGCGCTACGGCGTGGCCTACGAAGCGGAGATCTTCGCCGGCAAGGTGCTCAGCAACGCCGGTTCCGGGACCGACGCCGGCATCCTCGCCGGGATCGACTGGGCCGTGGGCAACGGCTGTGCCGTCATCTCCATGTCCTTGGGAGCCGACGTCGCACAAATCCACCCGCCCTACACGGCCGCCGGGAGCCGGGCGCTGGAGCAGGGTTCCCTGATCATCGCCGCCGCGGGAAACAACGCCGACCGCCGGAAGGGCGAGTTCGGGTTCGTCGGCGCCCCGGCGAACAGCCCGTACATCATGGGGGTAGCCGCGCTGGACCAGGCCCTGGAGGTCGCGTTCTTTTCCGCCCGCAGCCTTCCCCTGCGCGGCGGGCAGGTGGACTGCGCCGGTCCCGGGTTCCAGGTGTATTCGTCCTGGCCCATGCCGAAGCGTTACAACACCATCAGCGGCACCAGCATGGCGACGCCCCATGCCGCCGGCGTGGCGGCCCTGTGGTCAGAGGCTACCGGCCGGCGCGGCCTGGAACTATGGGCCACCCTGGTGCAGGAAGCGGAGCGGTTGCCCGTGCCCTCCGTCGACGTCGGGGCGGGGCTGGTATTTGCCCCGCAGTGACCCGCTTCCCCCGGGAGGGGGCGCCGGACCTATCATGGGGGTATGCAGATCACCGTGACGGTGCGCCACGACTACCTTTCCGATACCGGGCGGATTGCCGAGCAGTTGGCAGCCGGCGGCATGCGGGTGGAAAACGTGTTGTCCACCTTGGGCATGATTACCGGTTCATTGCCGGAGGGACAGCGTGCCGCTGTTGCCGGAATCGAGGGCGTCGAGTCCGTGGACGAAGACCGGCAGTTCGTCCTGCCGCCTCCCGACTCCGACATCCAATAGGCTCAGCGGACAAATTCCGGGACTCCCCCGGCCCGCAAGGCCGCCTTCAGCCGGGCGCGATGGTAGTCGGTCAGCTCCGGCAGCTCGTCCAGCCCGAACCAGCCGACCTCGGACGACTCGTCGTCGTTGACCCGCGCTTCGCCGCCCACCTGCCGGCACCGGAAGGTCAGCGTCAGGAACTGGGCCCGGTCCCCGTTGACGAACTCCATCGGACCGCCCGCGTGGACCTCGGCCAGGTGCTCGACCTCGGCAACGACGCCCGTTTCCTCCCAGACCTCGCGCACCACGCCCGCGGCGGGCTGCTCCCCCGGGTCCAGGATTCCGGTGATCAGCGTCCACCGCCCGTTGTCGGCGCGCCGGCCCAGCAAGACGCGGTTGCGCCCATCCAGCACCACCGCTGTGACACCGGGCAACCAGAGCAGGTCGTGGCCGATTTTGTCGCGCAACCGGAGGATGAAGTCGGGAGTAGGCATGGACCTAGGCTACGTCGGCAGCAGCAGCGCCGCCCACGCGCCGGCGATCATGAACGGCCCGAACGGAATGTCGCTGTGCAGCGACCCGCGCCGCAGCACCACCAGCAACACCCCGTACGCGCCGCCCAGCAGGAAGGCCGCGAACGTCCCCAGCAGCAGGTGTTCAAACCCCAGGTAGCCCAGGTACATCCCCAGCACCCCGGCCAGTTTGACGTCGCCGAATCCCATGCCGGCTGGATAAATGAGCCGGACGGCGAAATAGAAGACCCAGAGCAGTGCGCCGCCGGCCGGCACCCGCCAGAACATGCCGGCTTCGTAGCCTCCGAGGGAGGCCGCAAGCAGCAGCACCCCGGAGACCGCGTAGGCCGGGAAAACAATGCGGTTCGGCAGCCGGTGCGTCCGCAGGTCGATCCAGCTCAGCCGGGCTCCGATCACCAGCAGATAGCCGCCGGCGGCCAACAGCATCCAAAACGCGAATGCACGGCCGGGCCACAGCAGCGCCAGTTGCTCGACCATGGACCCAACCTACTGCACCCGCCTGATCCCCGGGAGCCGGCGGCTACACTGTGGATATGAACGGCGGGAGCGTGCTCAAGACCGGCGACGCCGCCGGCAACGCGGAGATCTTCAGGTGCCTCTGCCGCTCTTCTCCGTGGAAGTGGGAATCGCTGCGGTTTGAGCTCCGGGCCGTCGACCCGGATGCGCCGGAGCCGGACGCTTCCGGCGGCATGCTGCGTGCGTGGACCCGGCGCCCCGGAGCGCTTCGGGTCGAGTCGGCCGACGGCAGGCTGCTGTACAGCACCACCGGCATTAACGATTCCCGGGACGGTTTCTACGTCAGCGCGACACGCAAGTCGTGGCTGTTGCCTCCGCATCTGGTGACGCCGGTATTCAACGACCTCCATCTGGTGCGCCGCCGGCCGGAAGCCGCCTACGGTGAGCCGGTCTTCGGCAACGGGCGCTGGTCCGCGATGCTGGATCCCGTCGAGCTGGCCGGCAACGCGCCGGTGGCCTACGAGGCGCCCTTCGCCAACCCCGTGGAGATCCATGAACTGCGCGAGGTCGAGCACCAGGGCCGGAGGGCGCTGGAGGCGGTCGTCTCGCCCAACCAGACGTATGTACCGTACGACGCCGGCCATCCGCTGCTTCCCGAGGGCCGCACCGAGGTGCGGGTCGACTGGCGGACCGGCGTCTGTGTTTCCGCGGTGGCCATGGACGGGCCCCAACAGGGCGGCGGTCATTCGTTGACCATCCTCGGGGTGGACGAATACATGCTCGACGACCTGTTCCTCGAGGTCAGCATGAACCTCACCGACGTGCGGGAGCACATTCCCTGGCCGGTGCGCCCGCATCCCGCCTGAGGGCGCGGCGGAGCGCGCCGGCGCCACCAGGCCCGGACGTCCGGCCAGCACCGGCGTCAGC
>NZ_JBNHGL010000133.1:0-8056 GCF_059091245.1 Arthrobacter sp. Y3225116 | reverse complement strand
CGTTCCGCGCGGCCTACGAACTGGGCGCCAAAACGGTGGCTGTCTTCCCGTATGAAGACCGCAACTCGATCCACCGGCAGAAGGCCGACGAGGCGCGCACCGGCAACCGCAAAGGCAAGGTCCGGCTCGCGATCGGCGTCGCGCTCACGGTGGGCGGCTCCGTCCTGCTGGCCTTCGGAGCGCTGTCCGCGAACCTGCTGATTGCCCTGCCCGGCGGCATGCTCTCCTTCGTCGGGCTGCTGCTGTGCGCCACCTTGTTCGTGCCGCCGCTGGTCACCGCCGTCGGCACGCTGGCGAAGCCCGCAGGAGTGCCGGGCAAGCTGGCCGCGGTGAACGCGGTGCGCAACCCGGGGCGGACCTCCGCCACCGCCACCGCGCTGCTGATCGGCGTGACGCTGGTGGCGATGATGATGACCGGCGCGCAGACCGCCCGCACCGCCTTCGACGCCCAGCTGGGCGCGGAGTATCCGGTGGACCTGGCGGTCGGGCACCTCACGCTCGGCGGAGAACCGCTGGACGCCTCCGCCGCGGCCACCGCCGTGACGTACGACGGCGTTGCTGCCGCCGGTCTGGTCACGAACGGCGGCTTCGCCGACCTGCACGGCCAGCGGATCGGGGTGTACCAGCTGGCGCCGGAGCAGCTGGGCCTGCTGCAGGACGGCTCGCTGGAGCTGGACGGGACCACGGTGCTGATGCCACAGGGCTCGGGCCTGGAGACTCTGACCGTGACCGGCAGCCGGGGGTCCAAGGAACTGCGCGTGGTGGAGGCCGACAGCCGCACGCTGCCGCCACTGATCTCCGCCGCCGTGGCCGCCGAGATCGGCGTGCCGGAGCTGCCCGCCGCCGACTCCCCGGACTACTACTCCGCCCTGCCGCAGCTATGGGTGTCCGTGGACCGGGACCTGGATGCCGGGGCGCTCCTGGAACTGCGGACCGAACTGGCCGCCGGGCTCGACGTGGACGAGCACCAGGTGTCCGGCGCCGCCGTGGAACGTGCCGCGTTCAATCAGGTGATCGATGTGCTGCTGCTGGTGGTCACCGGGTTGTTGGGCGTCGCGGTGCTGATCGCGCTGGTGGGTGTGGCCAACACGCTCTCGCTCTCCGTGCTGGAGCGCACGCAGGAGTCGTCGCTGCTGCGGGCGCTCGGGCTGACCACGTCGCAGTTGCGCGGAATGTTGGCGCTGGAGGCCGTGCTCATCGCCGGGGTCGCCGCGCTGATCGGATCGGTGCTCGGCGCGGTCTACGGCTGGCTGGGCGCGCAGTCGGCGCTCGGTGCGTTCGCCACCGTAGTTCCGGACGTCCCATGGCTGCAGCTGCTCGGCGTGCTGGCCGTGGCCGTGGTGGCCGGCCTCCTGGCCTCCGTGCTCCCGGCCCGCCGCGCCGCCCGCCTCTCCCCCGTGGAAGGCTTGGCGACCGTCTGACCGGAGCGCCGCCGTCCCAGCCCGGCCTTCGGCAGGCGCGGGACGGCGGCTATCTGGCCCATTCGGTCTGCATTTCGGCGACGGGGTGGATGTTCACCATCCTCACGCCGTCCGGGGTGGTGGCCGTGAACTCGTGCCAGGCATAGGCCGGGATGACGATCACGGTTTCGGCGCCCGCATGGCCGGATTGGCCGTCGATCGTGAAGTCGATCTCGCCGTCGAGCAGTACGAAGATTTCCTCGTAGGGATGGCGGTGGCGCTCCGCCCCGCGCGAGTTCACGAAGAAGGATGCGTGGGCGCCGTGTTCGCTGCCATGGAAGACGGCGGCTCCCGAGGCGGGACGCAGGCTGGCAAGGGACAGGGCCTTGTAGGTCATCGGAGCGGCCTTCCGGTCGGCGGGTAGCCGACACTCTACCCACTGCGCGACCGCACTCCTAGGAACGGCAATCAAGCCGCCCGCCTCCCCCGGCGGCCGCCCGCGGCGGAGACATCTGCGGGCCCTGATGCTACGTTGGCCGCACAAGACCAGTGCAGAGTGCCGTGTGGACGGAGGAAAGGCATGAGCGGTTCCACCGCAACCGAAAAACAACCGGAGCTGAAACGGGCCATAGGACCCAAACTCCTGCTCCTGTTCATTGTGGGAGACATCCTGGGCACGGGCGTCTACGCGCTGACCGGACAGGTGGCCGGCGAGGTGGGCGGCGCGGCGTGGGCCCCGCTGCTGCTCGCGTTCGTCGTGGCCACCATCACCGCGTTCTCCTACCTGGAGCTCGTCACCAAATACCCGCAGGCCGCCGGGGCCGCGCTGTACACGCACAAGGCCTTCGGCGTCCATTTCCTCACCTTCCTGGTGACGTTCGCCGTGCTCAGTTCCGGCATCACCTCCGCCTCCACCGCCGCCAAGTTCCTGGGCGAGAACTTCATCGCCGGGTTCAACCTGGACTGGAACCAGACCGGCGTGACTTGGGTCGCGATCATCTTCATGGCGGTCCTGGCGGGAATCAACTTCCGCGGCGTCAGTGAGTCTGTGAAGTTCAACGTGGTCCTGACGGTGGTGGAGTTCACCGGCCTGCTGATCGTGATCTTCATCGGCTTCTGGGCCATGAGCCAGGGCAATGTCGACTTCAGCCGGGTCATGGTGTTCGAGACCTCGGAGGACAAGGGCGTCTTCCTGGCCATCACCGCCGCCACCTCGCTGGCGTTCTTCTCCTTCGTGGGCTTCGAGGATTCGGTGAACATGGCCGAAGAGACCAAGGATCCGGTCACGACCTTCCCCAAGGTCATGCTCACCGGCCTGGGCATCACAGTGATCGTGTACGTGCTGGTGTCCATCACCGCGGTGGCCATCGTGCCGATCGGGCAGCTGTCGGAAAGCCCGACGCCGCTGCTGGAAGTCGTGTCGGTCGGCGCGCCGGGCTTCCCGGTGGACGTCATCTACCCGTTCCTGTCCATGTTCGCCGTGGCCAATACGGCGCTGATCAACATGCTGATGGCCAGCCGCCTGCTCTACGGCATGGCGCGCCAGGACGTGCTGCCGCGGTTCCTGGGCAAGGTCCACCCCAACCGCCGCTCGCCCTGGGCCTCGATCATCTTCACCACGCTCATTGCGTTCGTCCTGATCTTCGTGGTCACCAACCTGATGGGCACCGACACCGTGGCCGCGCTGGGCGGCACCACCGCGCTGCTGCTGCTGGGCGTCTTCACGATCGTGAACCTGGCGGTGCTGGTCCTGCGCCGGAAACCGGTCGACCGCAAACACTTCCGCACCCCCACCGTGCTGCCCTACTTCGGCATGGCCACCTGCCTCTTCCTGGTGGGCCCGTGGGCGCAGGATCCCATCGAATACCAGATTGCCGGCGTTCTGATCGGCCTCGGCCTGGTGCTGTGGCTGCTCACGTGGCTCTGGAACCGCGGCGCGTACGGCAGGAAGACGCGGTTCCGCAGCCCGGAGGAACTGGGCGGTTGACGGGACCGGGGCGTACGGATCGAACCGGGCGCTTGACCGAGGCGCGCGGGCTGCCCGAAGCCAGGCGATCGACCGGAGCGGCCGATTGACGCAGCTCGGGCGATTGACCCGGGGCATGGGTGGGTAAGGACAGTGAAACAACGACGGCGGAGGCCGTCCGCGTGACGACGACGCCGGCGGCCCGATGAGAACGGCCGCGGGCGTGATGACAGCCAGCAGGAAGGAAGGCCATGGCCGCCAAGAAACACCGGACCCGGACACTGGACCAGGAGAACCTCGCCGCCTATCTGGACTACCACCTGCTGGGTTCGGCTGCGGGCGTGCAGTTGTTCGACGCCGTCCGCCAGTCGTGGGCGGGAACACCGGAGGAGGCCGAGTTTCGGAAGCTGCGCGACGAGGTGTCCGCAGAGCGCAAGGAACTGAAGGCCCTGCACCGCAGCCTCGGCTACCGGCGCAACAAGCTCAAGCAGCTCGGCTCGATGGCCGGCGCCATCGCCAGCAAGGTGAATCCGCTCAACCCCACGCGCGCTTCGGGCGGGGTGGGCGCCCAGCTGGAACTCGAATCGCTGCTGTCCGCCCTGCGCGGCAAGCAGTGCATGTGGCAGGTCCTGACCGTCTTGGCGCCCAGGGACCACCGGCTGGACGCCACCCGCTTCCAGGAACTCGAGGCCAAGGCGGTGGACCAACAGAAGCGGGTGGAGCGGATCATGGCCGCTACTGCGGGCCGCCGCTTCCTGCCGGGCGGGTAGGGCTACTCTGCCGGTTCTTCGTACTTCGGGAAGATCGGCGTGGGCGCCGGCAGCGGGGTGCCCGGCACCAAAGCCGTGCCGATGGCAGCGAAGTCGCGGGCGCCGTCGTCGTCCTGTCCCAGCACGTCCAGCAGCTTGCCGGCCGCGGTGGGCATGACCGGCTGGACCAGGATGGAGACGATGCGCAGCACCTCGAGCGTCACGTAGAGCACGGTGTTCATCCGCTCCACGTCGGTCTTGCGCAGCACCCACGGGGCCTGTTCCGCGAAGTACGCGTTGGTGTCGCCGAGCACGGTCCAGATGGCTTCGAGCGACCCGTGGAAATCCTGGACCTCGTAGGCCGCCCGGGACTTCTCGAGCAGGCGCTCGGCGCGGGCCAGCAGTTCGTGGTCCTCGGCGGCGAGCGTTGCGGGCTGCGGGACCTTGCCCTCGCAGTTCTTGGCCACCATGGACAGCGACCGCTGGGCGAGGTTGCCCAGGTTGTTGGCCAGGTCCGCGTTCATCCGGCCGACCACGGCGTCGTGGTTGTAGGAGCCGTCGGCGCCGAAGGGAACCTCGCGCAGGAGGAAAAAGCGCACCTGGTCCAGGCCGTACTGTGCCACCCATTCGGCGGGAGCGACGACGTTGCCCAGCGACTTGGACATCTTCACGCCGTTGTTGTTCAGGAAGCCGTGGATCATGACGCGCTTGGGCAGTTCCAGCCCGGCCGACATCAGGAAGGCGGGCCAGTAGACGGCGTGGAAGCGGGAGATGTCCTTGCCGATCACGTGGACGTCGGCCGGCCAGAACTTCTTGAACGACTCCGACTCCGTGTCCGGGTAGCCGACGCCGGTGAGGTAGTTGGTCAGCGCGTCGACCCAGACGTACATGACGTGCTTGTCGTTGCCCGGGACCGGCACGCCCCAGTCGAAGGTGGTCCGGGAGATCGACAAGTCTTCCAGGCCGCCCTTGACGAAGCTGATGACCTCGTTGAAGCGGCTGCGCGGGGCGCCGAAATCGGGGTGGTCTTCGTAGAGCTTGAGCAGTTTGTCCTGGTAGTTGGAGAGCCGGAAGAAGTAGCTCTCCTCCTCGGTCCAGGTCAGTTCGGTGTCGGTCTGGATGGAGTAGCGCTTGCCGTCGTCGCGGAGTTCGGTCTCGTCCTCGGCGTAGTAGGCCTCGTCGCGGACCGAGTACCAGCCCTCGTACTTGCCCAGGTAGATGTCCCCGGCCTCTTCCATCTTCTTCCAGATGGCCTGGGACGCGGCGTAGTGGTCGGCATCGGTGGTACGGATAAACCGGTCGTAGGAGATCTCCAGGACCTGATGGGCCGACTTGTAGGCCGCAGTGTTCCGGTCCACCAATTCCTTGGGGGTCATGCCCTCCTTGGCGGCGGTCTGGGCGATCTTCATGCCGTGCTCGTCCGTGCCGGTCAGGAACATGACGTCGTAGCCGTCCAGGCGCTTGAAGCGCGCCATCGCGTCGGTCGCAATGTACTCGTAGGCATGGCCGATGTGCGGCACGCCGTTGGGGTACGTGATGGCCGTGGTGATGTAGAACGGGGGCTTGGGCTCGGATGCGGTCACCCTATGAAATTACCCTCTGCGTTCGGCGGTGTCGAAATGTGCGACGCCCTCGGTGGCGCGTGGTCGGTCGGTCGCCCTGAGTGGAGCGAGACGGCCGGCGGCGGTCGTGGCCTGGGAGGAGCGCCGCCGTCGTGCTTCATCCACGGAAGCCTCACCGGCAGTGCCGCCAGGCGAGGAGCGCCGCCATCGCTTTGTCCACAGATGGGCCGGCGGGATCGACGGCGGGCGGGAGGTGAAGGCATGTTGATGGCATGCCTGCTTCTTCTGCTCCCCGGTCGGTGGATATCACTCCGGCCCGGTTGATGACCTTTTCAGAGTTGCGTCGCTCAAACTACGAGGAGAGCGATATAGCTGCAGCGCTCCGGGCGCGGAACATCGTGAGAGTAAGGCACGGTGTTTATGCCTCGGCAGCGTACTGGCGGACGTTAAAGCCGTGGGACCGCGATGTCTGGATGATTCGCGCCCATCATCTTGGTACACGCTCGGAGCTGGTCTACACCCACGTCTCGGCTGCCCGCCTGTGGGGCATGGATGTCTGGAACGCGACCAGTGAGATCCACGTGGCCCAGGGAACGAGGCACGGCGACAATTCCGCCGGCGCGGTCCGGCACCAGCTGACGCTTGCCGATCACGAAGTGGCGTCGCTGGACGGTCTCCGCTTGACCAGCAAGGAGCGCACGGTCGTCGACTGTGCCAAGCTTCTGCCTTTCGACGTGGCGACGGTCATTGCGGATTCGGCACTGCGCGGCGGCGCCAGTCGGGATGCAATGGTTGCGATCCTCGACAAACAGGCCGGCTACGCGAATGTCCGCAAAGCCCGCCGGGTGGTGGCCGCCGCGAGGCAGTCGAGCGAATCCGCGGGCGAGACCAGGCTCCGGCTCAAGGTGATCGAATGGGGATTCCCGCCGCCGGTTTTGCAGTATGGAATTGACACAGTCAGCGGACGGTATCGAGCAGACCTGGCATGGCCGGAGCTGATGCTGATCCTGGAGTTCGACGGCGACACCAAGTACAGCCGGGCGCCGACTGACCTTGTCCTGCTGGAAGAGCGGAAACGAGAAACTTCGCTGATGGAATGCGGCTGGAGCTTTGTCCGCGTCCGCTGGCCGGAGCTGGACCACGAGGCAACCCTGAGGAACCGCATCGCCAGGGCCTACAACCGAGCCGTCTACGAAAGCGGTCGGCCCCCGGCCGCTTAGGACAACGGCGAACGGCGCGTCCCGTTGCCCGGTGCAGGGTTTATCGGTCAGTGCAGGCGGCATGGACCCTGCACTGAAGGATTTACCCTGCACCGGAAGCACCGCGCCGGGAATCCGGCCAGGTGACGGCGGCGAACGGGCGCCGGCCTGGATCGTAGGGCCGGCAGGTCAGGCTCTCCCGGCGTCCCGGCCCGCCGGCCTGTTACGGGTGCTGGGGCTTGGCGGTGCCCTGAGCCGACGGGGCCGACCTGCGCGGGGCGCCGGTCCGCCGGGACGTTGCGCTGGCCCCTAGTTCATCCGGGTGCTGCTGTCCGCGGCCCTGATGAGTTCCTGGTCGTGGGACGCCACGAGCACGGCAATGCCGTCCTTGGTGGTGTCCTTCAGGATGTGGATGATCTTGTTGGCCTGTTCGCGGTCCAGGTTGGCGGTGGGCTCGTCCACCACCAGGACCTTGGTGCCCAGGATCAGCGCGCGGGCGATGGCCACCCGCTGGCGTTCGCCGCCGGAGAGCTGGCCCGGACGGTGGCGCATGCGGCGGCCCAGCCCGACCAGGTCCAGCAGGTCCTTGGCCATCTCGGTGCGCTCTTCCACCTTGCCGTCGGGCACGGCCGGCAGCAGGACGTTCTCCAGCGCGCTCATGCCGTCGATCAGCGCGCCGCCCTGGTCCACGTAGCCGATCAGGGCCCGGCGGCGGTCGGAGATCTCGTCGTCGTCCATGGTGCTGAGGGCATCGCCCTGCCAGAACACCTCGCCGGACGTGGGCTGCTGCAGCCCGGCGGCCACGGTGAGGATGCTGGTCTTGCCGGAGCCGCTGCGGCCGGCCAGGCAGTGCATGGTCCCGGCTTCCAGGCCGAGGTCGAAGTCCTCGGCAATCACGAGCGGCTCGGCACCGCCGTCGTACCGGATGGTGATGCCTCGCAGCTCCACCGGCATGGCGTGGTCCGCGGTGCGCTCCTTGGTGGCGGCGCGGGTCAGGGGTTCTTCAATCATTTCCGGGTCCTTGTCATCAAAACAAACCAGAGGAGCACGGCCGCGATGCCAGCGGCAGCGGCCCACACCGCGGTATGGGGTGCAATAAACAGGGCGGTCACGACGGCGCCGATGACCGCCAGCGGCAGGGCGACGGCGGCGGTGATGCCGGCCTCGCCGCGCCGGGCCT
>NZ_JBNHGL010000132.1:0-8138 GCF_059091245.1 Arthrobacter sp. Y3225116 | reverse complement strand
GCCGGCAGGGCGGTGCCGCGGAGCGGGGCGGCGGCCTCCGACTCGAGCAGCACGGTCCGCCGCGGCGTGGCGTAGAGCGCGGAAACCTCGCCCAGTTCGTCGGAGACCAGCTGACGCAGCATGGCCTCGTTGGCCAGGATTTCCTCCAGCGCGGCGATCTCGCGGCGCAGTTCGTCCTGTTCCTTCTCCAGCTCGATCCGCGAGTATTTGGTCAGCTGGCGCAGCCGCAGTTCGAGGATGTGATTGGCCTGGATTTCGGACAGGTCGTAGATGGCCATCAGCCGTTCGCGGGCGGCGGCCGCCTCGTCGGAGGAACGGATGATCTGAATGACCTCGTCGATGTCCACGATGGCGATCAGCAGGCCTTCGACCAGATGCAGCCGGTCCTTCTTCTTGCCCAACCGGAACGCGGTGCGCCGCCGGACGACGCCGATGCGGTGGCTGATGTAGACCTGCAGCAGTTCCATCAGGCCCAGCGTGCGCGGCTGCCCGTCGACCAGGGTCACGTTGTTGATGCCGAAGGAATCCTCCATCGGCGAATAGCGGTACAGCTGCGCCAGCACGGCGTTTGGGTTGAAGCCGTTCTTCAGTTCGATGACCAGGCGCAGGCCGTGCTGCCGGTCGGTCAGGTCCACGATGTCGCTGATGCCCTGCAGCTTCTTGGACGTCACCGCGTCCTTGATCTTCTCGATCACCTTCTCCGGACCCACGCCGTAGGGCAGCTCGGTGACCACCAGGCCGGTGCGGCGGGCGGTGAGCTTTTCCACCTCCACCTTGGCGCGGGTCTTGAAGGAGCCGCGGCCGGTGGCATACGCGTCGCGGATTCCGTCCAGGCCCACGATCTTGCCGCCGGACGGCAGGTCCGGTCCGGGGACGAACCGCATGATGTCCTCGAGCGTGGCGTCCGGGTTGGCGATCAGGTGCTGGGCCGCGGCGATCACTTCGCCGAGGTTGTGCGGCGCCATGTTGGTGGCCATGCCAACGGCGATGCCGGAGGAACCGTTGACCAGCAGGTTGGGGAAGGCGGCCGGGAGTACCGCCGGCTGCATCAGCTGGTTGTCGTAGTTGGGCACGAAGTCCACAACGTCTTCGTCCAGGTGGTCGGTCAGCGCCAGGGCCGGCGGCGCGAGGCGGGCCTCGGTGTAGCGCGGTGCCGCGGGGCCGTCGTCGAGCGATCCGAAGTTGCCGTGGCCATCAATCAGCGGCATGCGCAGCGAGAACGACTGCGCCATCCGCACCATCGCGTCGTAGATCGCGGCGTCGCCGTGCGGGTGCAGCTTGCCCATCACCTCGCCGACCACGCGGGCGGACTTCACGTGTCCCTTGTCCGGCCGCAGCCCCATCTGGGACATCATGTAGAGAATGCGGCGCTGCACCGGCTTCAGCCCGTCGCGGGCATCGGGCAGCGCGCGCGAGTAAATGACCGAGTAGGCGTATTCGAGGAAGGAGCCTTCCATCTCGGAGGTCACGTCGATATCGACGATGTTCTCCGTGTAGTCCTCTTCGGGGGCGGGAGTCTGGCGGCGGGGCATCGGTAGAGCTTCGGTCCTTAGCTAAAAGTTGCGGATACAGTGAGTTTATGGCGCAAGAGGCTGATTCCCCGGATTATCCGGATTATTGGGAGGCGGATGTCGTGCTGCGCGACGGCGGGACGGCGCACCTGCGCCCCATCCTCCCGGCCGATGCCGAGGCCCTGCAGGCCTTCCACGTGGGGCAATCGGAAAGCTCCATCTACCTGCGCTTCTTCACCTTCAAGTCCAAGCTCAGCCCGCGCGAACTGGCCCGCTTCACCAAGGTCGACTACGTCAGCCGGGTGGCGTTCGTCATCACCATCGGCGATGAAATCATCGGGATCGGCCGCTACGACAGGCTGGACGATCCCGCCGAAGCCGAGGTCGCCTTTAATATCTCCGATGCCCACCAGGGCCGGGGGCTGGGCTCCATCCTGCTGGAGCATCTGGCGGCGGCCGCCCGGGAGAACGGCATCAGCAAGTTCTCCGCCGAGGTGCTGCCGGAGAACCGGAAAATGATCACCGTCTTCAACGACGCCGGTTACGAGGTGCGGCGCCATTTCGACGACGGGGTGGTCGCCCTGGAGTTCGACATCGACCCGACCGAGCGCTCCCGCGCCGTCATGGCCGCCCGGGAACACCGGGCCGAGGCCAAGAGCGTGGCCGCCCTGCTGGCCCCCGGATCCGTGGCCGTGATCGGCGCCAGCCGGGAGTGGGGCAGCGTGGGCTACTCGCTGCTGGAGAACATCATCGAAGCGGGCTTCACCGGTCCCGTCTATGCCATCAACCCGCAGGCCTTCGAACTGAACGGCATGATCTCCCATGCCGCCATCGCCGACGTCCCGGACCCCGTGGAACTCGCCGTCGTCGCCGTCCCGTACGAGGAAGTGCCCAAGGTGGCCCGCGAATGCGCCGCCGCCGGTGTCAAGGGCATCCTGGTGGCCAGCGACGGTTTCTCCCAGGCCGGGACCGAAGGCCTGCAGCGGCAGCGCGAGCTGGTGCGCCAGGCCCGCGCCCACGGGATGCGGGTGATCGGCCCGGGGTCGCTCGGACTCCTGAACACCGACCCGGCGGTGTCGCTGAACGCCTCCATGGCGCCGGCCATGCCGCCGCGCGGGGCGCTCGGGCTGTTCAGCCAGTCCGCGGCGATCGGCGTCCTGCTCTACACCGCGGCCAGCCGGCGCGGGCTGGGCCTGTCCTCCACGGTGTCGGCGGGGAACCGGGCCGATGTCTCCGGCAACGATGTCATGCAGTACTGGGAAGACGACCCGGCCACCATGGCGGTGGGGCTCTACCTGGAATCCATCGGCAACCCGCGGAAATTTTCCCGCATCGCGCGCCGGCTCTCGCGCAGCAAGCCGGTGATCGTGGCCAAGTCCGATGTGATGGGGCTGCAGCTGCCGCCCGGCCATGCGGTGCGCACCACCCAGGCGCCGCCGGGCGCCCTCGACGCGATGTTCCGCCAGTCCGGGGTGATCCGCGTGGAGACCAATGAAGAGCTGATGGACGTGGCGCAGGTCCTGGTCAGCCAGCCGCTTCCGGCCGGCGCCAACCTGGCCGTGTTCAGCAACTCCCTGGCGCTGGGCAACGTGGTGGCCGACGCCGCCAAGGCGCACCAGCTGGACGTGGTCCGGCGGGAGGTGGCGCTGGACCTGAATACGGGGCAGTCCACCGCGCTCCCGATGCTTCGCCGGCAGGTGCAGCAGGCACTGTCCGCACCCGAGGTGCACGCCGCCGTCGTCACCCTCCTTCCCGCCACCGGGATCCCGACCTCCCGGCTGGCGGAGGTGCTGCGGGACTGCGCCGAAGAGGCCGGCAAGCCGGTGGTCGCCTCCTTCACCGGCGTGCTCGACCTGGCCGAACGGACCGACGGCCTGCTGGCCACCGGAGGCCCGACTTCCGGCGGCCTGCAGCGCGGCCTGCCCAGCTTTGCCAGCCCCGGCAGCGCCGTGAACGCGCTGGCGGCCGTGGTCCGCTACGCCGAATGGAAGGCCCGCGACCAGGGCGAATTCGCCGAACCGGCGGGCACCGATCCCGCCGAGGCGCAACGGCAGATTGACGCCCTGCTCGCCGGGGTCACCGGGACCGAGCTGCTGACACCGACCGCTGCGCAGACCGCCCGGCTGCTGGGCTGTTACGGGATCACGGTTCAGGAGTCGGCCGGCTTCACGCACGACGACGAGGCCGTGGCCGCCGCCGAACGGCTCGGCTGGCCCGTGGCCGTCAAGACCACCGACGCGCGGCTGCGGCAACGGCTGGACCTCGGCGGGGTCCGGCTGAACATCACGGACGAGGCGACCCTGCGCGCCAACATCGCGCACATGCGGGCCAGCCTGGCCCCGTTCGGCGACATCCCGTTGGAAGTCCAGTCGATGGTGCCCGCCGGCCAGGCCTGCACCATCCGCTCCATCGAGGATCCGCTCCTGGGCCCGGTGGTGTCCTTCGGGCTGGCCGGCGACGCCGTCAACCTGCTGGGGGACTGGTCCCACCGGATCCCCCCGCTGACCACCGTGGATGTGGCGGACCTGGTGCGCGGGCCCCGCGCGGCGGAGAAGCTCTTCGGCTACCAGGGCCTGCCGGCCGTGGACGTTCCGGCGCTCGAGGACCTGATCGCCCGCGTGGCGCAGCTCAAGGACGAACACCCCGAAGTGGCCCTGCTGGAGCTCAACCCGGTCCAGCTCTCCGACCGGGGCCTGGCCGTGCTGAACGCCGAAGTCCGGCTCGGAAACCACGCGCACCGCACGGACAGCGCGCGGCGCGCCATGCGGGACTGAACCTGCCGGGTTGGCCATCCGGCGGCAGGGTAGGGGATTATGGAACCATGAGCCCCCTATCGACGGCCGAACGCCGCAGTCTCGACGACGCCCTCAACCGGGCAGGCTTCTACCCGCTGCTGGTTTCCGACGTGGTCCACGACGCCTTGGACGAGCGCGAGCCGCTGTCCCACCTGGTGCACCTGGAGACCCACTTCGACCGCAACGAGGTGCACCGGCACATCACCGTGCTGGTGCTCACCGAGGACATGCTGGTCATCACCCACGTGGACGACCAGCAGCTGGACGACGAGGGCGAGCAGATGGTGGCGCAGATTTCCACCGAGTCGGTCCCGGTCAGCCAGATCCGCTCCGTGGTGCTCAGCTACGTCTACGCCCAGCCGCAGAACTACACCTCCGCCGACCAGGCCCGCGAACTGACCCTGGCCATCGCCTGGTCCGGCGGCCAGCGGCTGGACATGGGCCCGGCCGGTTGCGGCGATCCGCAATGCGACGCCGACCACGGCTACACGGGCAACATCGTCCAGGAAGACATCGTGCTGCGGGTCAGCGCCGAGGCCGACGGGTTGCAGGCGGTCCAGAACGCCAAGGACTTCGCCCGCGCCCTGCGCAAGGTCAGCACCAGCCACCCGGAGCCCGCCGCCGCGCCGGGGCCGGTGCAGCAGCGCCCGCGCATCGGCAACCGCCTGGTCCGCGGCCACCACGGCCGCTGATCCGCGGGATCGACGCCGCGTGACGCCGATACAGGAACCGCTTCCGGCTGCCCCCGGCTACGGCCGCAACTCCCTCGCCGAGGTCATGACCAGCGCGGCGGCCGCGCTGGGCGCCGAGGGCTTCGACAATGAGCTGCAGCTGCCGCCGGCGCGGCGTGTGTGCGTGGTCATGGTGGACGGACTGGGCAAGGCGCTGCTGAAGCAGCGTGGCGGACATGCCCCCTTCCTGCGCCAGGCCATGGACAACTCGCGGACCCTCGGCAGCGCCCTTCCCTCGACGACGGCGGCGTCCCTTGCCAGCCTGGGGACCGGGCTGGCGCCCGGCCTGCACGGCATGGTCGGCTATGACGTCCTGGACCCGGGGCAGGACAAGGTGGTCAACCAGCTCGGAGGCTGGGACCCCGGGGTGGATCCGCAGGTGTGGCAACCGTATTCCACGGTGTTCGAACGGGTGGCGGAGCAGCTGCCGGTGACCACCGTCAGCCTGCCCCGGTTCGCGGAGTCGGGCATGACCCGGGCGGCGCTGCGCGGCAGCAGGTTCGTGCCCGGCGCCACCGGCCATGCCCGGACCCAGGCCACGGCGGAAGCGTTGGCGGCTACGGACCGGGCGTTGGTGTACCTCTATTTCAACGAACTGGACAAGGCGGGCCACCGGTTCGGCGCGGCCTCGGCCCAGTGGGGGCATGCGCTGGAGGAACTTGACTCGGACATGCGCCGCCTGGCCCGTCAGCTTCCGGCCGACACGCTGCTGCTGCTGACCGCGGACCACGGCATGCTGGACGTGGCCGAGGAGTTCCGTTTCGACTACTCGGCGGACCCGGCCCTGGTGGCCGGGGTGCGGCACACCGGCGGCGAACCGCGGTTGGTCCACCTCTATTTTGAGCCGGACGCCACGGCCGGGCAGCGCGAGCAGGTGGCCCGTGCCTGGCTGCAGCGGTATGGGAAGCAGGCCTGGGTGTTCACCCGGGAAGAGGCGGTCAGCCGCGGGTTCTTCGGCCGGGTGGACCCGCGGGTGCTGCCGCGCATCGGAGACCTGATGGTGGCTGCGCGGGAGCCCGTGGCGTTCTACGACACCCGGCGCGTGCCGGAGACCGCGATGTCCGTGGTCGGTCAGCACGGCTCGCTGACCAAGGCGGAACGGGAAGTGCCCCTGCTGACCCTGGCGGCTCCGGGCAAACGGGCCCTTCGCAGATGAGCATGGTTGGGGCTGGATGAATCTTCGCGGCGTCTGATGCAATGGGCTGGCGTGGCGTTGGCCTGAAAAAAAGCCTGGGTCTCTTTGAATTGGTAGCGACCAAGCCAACCAACTCCACAAAGAGACCCCGACATCGATGCTACTTCCTGTGCGGACAGGCGCTGGTGTGAGCGCGCCGACGCGATGCTCGGCATCGAAGGACTCCACGTTGTTTTCGTCGCCGCCAATGATGGCGGACTGGTCCTGCAGGTCGAATCCGGCCGGCAGCTTGCCGGCTGCCCGGAGTGCGGTGTCGTCGCGACCGGCCACGGACGCCGGCGCGTACGCCTTCACGACACCCCGTGCTTCGGCCGCCCGGTCCGGTTGGTCTGGGCCAAGCGCATCGGCGCTGCCCAGACCCCGACTGCCCCACAACCACGTTCACCGAGGAACACCAGATAGCACCGCCACGGGCGAAACTGACCTCCCGGGCCGTGGCATGGGCGACCGATGCCCTGCAGCATTTCGACACCTCGGTCTCGGCGCTTGCCTTTCAGCTCGGCGTTTCCTGACACACCGCCTGGGACGCGAACCTGCAGACCACCAGGGGCTACGTTGCCGTGTTCGATGAAGACATCGTCCGGCACTACCAGATGCACCTAGCCAACCCCAGGGCGATGCGTCCGGACCATGAATACGCCCGCGTCACCGATGCCGAGTGGCAAGAGTTCGAGGATCATTTTGATAAACGCAAAGTTGAACCGGGCACCTGCGGCACGCCCCTACGGCACGCCCTGCGCGCACGAACACGATTGCGCGCTCTGCCCCATGCTCCACGCTGAACCCCGAATGATTCTTCGCTTGGACGAATTGGAAGCCGACCTCGTCGCTAGAAGGGAGCGAGCTGAAACAGAGGGGTGGAAAGGCGAGGTCTACGGGCTGGAACTTACCTTGGGACACCTGCGTGATAAACGTGACCGCGCCATCCGGCTGCGGAAGCAAACAACGGCCCCGCCCTGACCATGAAGCTAACTCCTCGAATCCGTGCAGGAAGGACGGTCTGTGGCCGTTAGCCGAACCTTTACCGGGCGGCACGGAGGACGTCTGTTTCTACAGGGGCGTGGCATCGAGACTGCATGGCTTGCACCAGCCATGCATACCCCCACGGGGTATCATGTGATTCATGGGAACAGCGATTCGAAGAAGCAAGCTTCAGGCACAGGATCACGCGGCGTACTGGGCACGCCCGCAGGCTGGAGTGCTGACCTATGTTGCACTTGGGGACTCGGCGGGGGTGGGCGTCGGCGTCGATGATCCACGTCATGGATATGTCGGCGTTGTCGCCGATCGTCTCGCCGAGGCGACTGGTCAACAAGTCCGCACAGTGAATTTGTCGGTCAGCGGGGCTAAGACGCGGGACCTTCTGCTCACTCAGATCCCGAAGTTGTTAGCAATGTCCCTGCCTGATTTCGTCACGTGCATCATTGGAGGGAACGACGTAGCGTGGTCCCCGGCGTTTAGCACCCCTGCCTTTGCGCGGAACATGAGAACCATCGCCGCAAACTTGCCAGTAAGCTCCGTGATGGGGTTTGTGCCTCATTTCATGCATTGGCCATATTCGGCTCGAACGCGAAAAGCAAACCAGGCCATCCGGTTAGCCGCTGACGTGAGCGGCCACGCAGTTGCAGACATCTACTCGGCAACGAGGAATCTATCCCTTTCCGAATATATGCGGACATTTGCCGGAGACCGCTTTCACCCCAACGAAGTTGGTCATCGAGTGTGGGCCGACGCGATATGGGAGCAACTTGTTCCTCGCAGCTCACCCCTTTACTGAGGTTGGAATCAATAATGCTTAACTGCGAAGGGTCGGCAAACGGCGCTAGGAATCCGCGCCAGCCCGCAACGCGAGGTCGCCGGGCGGGCGCCCCGACGGGCCGGGCACCTCGCGGGCCGGCACCCCGCC
>NZ_JBNHGL010000131.1:0-8191 GCF_059091245.1 Arthrobacter sp. Y3225116 | reverse complement strand
AGGATCAGTCCTAGCGCGAAGGTGGTCTGGCCCCAGAGATCCATGCGGCGGCTGGACTGCCTCTCGGATTCCTGAGCCCTCAGCAGTGTCAGCAGCACGGGGAATCCGCCGTCGTGCCCGCCCAAAGTGAAGTTTTGAACGCGCCGCGTTAGGCTTGCCAAAGGACCGCAACGGCGCGGTTGGGACCCACCTATCGGAGGCGTTTTACATGTCGACTGGATCCAGCATGGCGGATCTGTCCAGCTCAGCTACCGGCGATGAGGAATTCATCGCTAAATACTACGAGCACCTGGCCGCGGAGGATGCCGCGAGCTACAGTCCGGATGTGCTCCGCGCCCGCGCGCTGGCGCACCGGGAGCTGGCGGTTCACCGCCCTCCGGCCCAGCCCGTGATCGAAATCCGGGACGAAGCCGAGGCCAGCGTCGTCATGATCGTCACCGATGACATGCCGTTCCTGGTCGATTCGGTCACCGCGGAGCTGCTGCGTCACGGCATTGCCATCCGGATGATCACGCACCCCACCTTTGTGGCCACCCGGGCCCGGGACAGCCACGAGCTCGCCGGCGTGGAACAGGTGCCGGCCGCCGCCGGAGTCTCCAGCGGCGACACGGCGGCACTGCCGCAGCTGGGATCCTTCGAGACCGGCGGCGACCAGGTCCTGCGGATCGAATCCTGGATGGCCGTGGAGACCGGACGGATCGAGCCGGACAAGGCCGCCGAGCTGATGGCCGGCCTCAAGAGCGTCCTGGCGGATGTCCGGGCCTCGGTCGAGGACTGGCCGGCCATGCGCCGGCAGGTGCGGCAGGTTGCCGCGTCGCTGGATTCGGTCGTGGGCGCGGAGGAGATTCCCGACCTGCAGGAGGCCAAGGAGCTGCTGGAGTGGCTCGACGACGGCAATTTCACCTTCCTGGGCTACCGCGAATACGATCTCGTCACCCAGAACGGGGAAGACGTGCTCCTGGTCCGGGAGGACAGCGGCCTGGGCATGATGCGCCACATCGGCGACACGAAGCGGGTCCAGCACCTCACCGAAGAGGGCCGCGCCCGCGCCCGGGAAAAACGCGCGCTGGTGATTACCAAGGCGAACTCGCGGTCCACGGTGCACCGCGCGGCATACCTGGACTACATCGGCGTGAAGAGCTTCGACGCGCAGGGCAACGTCGACGGCGAGCGCCGCTTTATCGGCCTCTTCGCCACCAGCGCCTACAACCGCTCGGTGAAGAGCGTCCCGATTGCCCGGGAAAAGGTCGCGGCGGTGCTGCAGCACAGCGGCTTCCCGGCCGATTCGCACTCCGGCAAGGACCTGCTGTCGATCCTCGAAACGTACCCGCGGGACGAGTTGTTCCAGATGGACGTCGAGGAGCTGGCCGCGACCGCGATGGGCATCCTCCGGCTGCAGGAGCGGCGCCGGACCCGGCTGTTCCTGCGCACCGACGCCTACGGCAGGTTCGTGTCGGCCCTGGTGTTCCTGCCGCGCGACCGCTACACGACCGCCGTCCGGCTGCGGATCGAGCAGGAGCTGCGCAACACCTTCGACCCGCAGAGCATCGACTACGAGGCGCGGATGTCCGAATCCGCGCTGGCCCGGCTGTTCTTCCGCATCCGGCTCAAGCGTGCCTCCACGGTGCCGAAGGTCGACACGGCCGACCTCGAGCGCCGGCTTGCCCAGGCGTCCCGGTCCTGGTCGGAGGGCATCGAAGAGGTGCTGCGCGCCAATTTCGACGGCGAGGAGGCTGCCCGGCTCTCGGCGAACTGGAAGGACGCGTTCCCGCCCAGCTACCGGGTGGACTACGAGGTGGAAGACGCGCTCGAGGACATCGCCCGTTTCCGCAACTACGAGGGAGGCGAACCCGGCGCCGCCCCCGTGCTGCACGTCTACGTTCCCGAGGACAGCGCCGACGTCCTGGCCGCCGACGCCCGGCTGAAGCTGTACCTGCCGGAGGCCCGGTCGCTGAGCAACATCATGCCCGTGCTGCAGAACACCGGGCTGGAGGTGCTGGACGAGCGCCCGTTCGAGATCAATACGGCGGACGGCGAAGACTACTTCCTGTACGACTTCGGCCTCCGGTACCCGGCGGGCGTCGACCCGCTCGCCACCGGCGAGCTGCTCGAGGAAGCCTTCGGCGCTGCCGTCACCGGACGCAGCGAGTCGGACGGCTTCGACCGGCTGGTCCTGGCCGAGGGCATCGGCTGGCGCCAGGTTGCGGTGCTGCGCGCCTACACCCGCTACCTGCGCCAGCTGGGCAACCTGGTCTCCTACGCCTTCGTCTCCGACACGCTGCTGGCCAACCCGGCCGTGGCCCGCGCCCTGCTGGCGGTCTTCAACGCCAGCTTCGATCCGGACCTGGAAGGCGACCGCGAGGCGGCGGTCGAGGCCGCCCGTTCCGAGCTCGCGGCGGGACTCGAAGCCGTGCCCACCCTGGACGCCGACCGGGTGCTGCGCTCGCTGGCCAACCTGATCGACGCGACGCTTCGCACCAACTACTTCCAGGACAAGCCCTACTTCAGTTTCAAACTCAGCCCGTCGCGGATCGAGGGTGCACCGTTCCCGCGGCCAAAATACGAAATCTGGGTCTACTCGCCGCGGGTCGAAGGCGTCCACCTTCGCTTCGGCGACGTGGCCCGCGGCGGACTGCGCTGGTCCGACCGGCGGGAGGACTTCCGCACCGAAATCCTGGGACTGGTCAAGGCGCAGACCGTCAAGAACGCGGTCATCGTGCCCACCGGCGCCAAGGGCGGCTTCTTCGCCAAACGGCTGCCCGACCCCGCCGTGGACCGCGCGGCCTGGATGGCGGAGGGGCAGGAAAGCTACCGCACCTTCATCCGCGGCCTGCTGGACATCACCGACAACCTGGTCCGGACCGCAACCGGCCAGGACGTGGTGCCGCCCGAGCGGGTGGTCCGGCTGGACGGCGACGACACCTACCTGGTCGTCGCCGCGGACAAGGGGACCGCAAGCTTCTCCGACATCGCCAACGACATCTCGCTGGAATACGGCCACTGGCTCGGCGACGCCTTCGCGTCCGGAGGCTCGGTCGGCTACGACCACAAGGCAATGGGCATTACCGCCCGCGGCGCGTGGGAGTCGGTCAAGCGGCACTTCAGCGAACTCGGCGTCGACACCCAGACCGAGGACTTCACCGTCGTCGGCGTCGGGGACATGAGCGGCGACGTCTTCGGGAACGGGATGCTGCTTTCCGAGCACATCCGGCTGGTCGCGGCCTTCGACCACCGGCATATTTTCCTGGACCCGGATCCCGACGCCGCTGCCTCCTTCCAGGAGCGCCGGCGCCTGTTCGAGCTGCCCCGGTCCTCCTGGGCCGACTATGACGAGAAACTGATCAGCGCCGGCGGCGGGGTCTACCCGCGGTCGGTGAAGTCGATCCCCTTGTCCGGGCAGGTGCGGGAAGTTCTCGGCCTCGATCCGCAAATCACGAGCATGAGTCCGCCCGAACTGCTGCAGGCCATCCTGAAGGCGCCGGTGGACCTGCTGTACAACGGCGGCATCGGCACCTATGTGAAGGCGTCGACCGAGTCGAATGCCGAAGTCGGCGACAAGGGCAATGACGCCATCCGCGTCAACGGCGCCGACCTGCGGGTCAAGGTGATCGGCGAAGGCGGCAACCTGGGGATGACTCAGCGCGGCCGGATCGAAGCCGCCGGCAAGGGGATCATCCTCAACACCGATGCCATCGACAACTCTGCCGGCGTGGACTGCTCCGACTACGAGGTCAACATCAAGATCCTCGTGGACCAGATGGTCGCCGCCGGGAAACTGCCGGTAGCGGAGCGTGCCGACCTGCTGCAGTCGATGACCGAGGACGTCGGACGCCTGGTCATCCAAGACAACATCGACCAGAACGTCCTGCTGCTCAACGACCGCCAGCGGATCATCGAGTGGAGCCCGAGCTTCGAACGCCTGATGGACTGGCTGGAAAGCCACGCCGAACTGGACCGGCAACTCGAAGCGCTGCCGTCCACCGAGGAGCTGCACGAACGGATCGCGGCCGGCCAGGGCCTGACCTCTCCGGAGCTGGCCGTGCTGGCGGCGTACGCGAAGATCGAGCTGACCCATGCGCTGACCGAGAGCAACCTGGCCGACGATCCGTACTTCGACGGAGTGCTGCGCGGTTATTTCCCGCACCAGCTGGTCGAGCGGTTCGGCGACGATATGGCGGGCCACCCGCTGCGCCGGGAAATCATCGCCACCGTCGTTGCCAACGACATGATCAACATGGGCGGGATCACCTTCGCCTTCCGGGTCATGGAGGAAACGTCCGTCTCCGAGGCGGACGTGGCGCGGGCGTTCGTGGCGCTGCGCGAGATCTACGAATTCGACAAGCTCGTGGAAGCGCTGAACGCCTTGCCGGCCAGCTTCCCGACGGATTTGTGGTGCACGGTGCATCTGGACATGCGCCGCCTGCTGGACCGGGCGGTGCGCTGGTACATCAACCATGTCGACAGCGGAACACCGGTCGCAGACGGCGTCGCGATGTTCAAGCCGCAAATGGATCCGTTGCGGAACAACCTGGCCCAGTACCTGCGCGGCGACGACCTGGACCGCGTGCACGAGTGGCTGGAAACCGCCGAAGAACGCGGGCTGCCGGCGGGAATCGCCCGGCAGTGGGCCGAGCAGTTCGAGAGCTTCGGGTTGCTCGACGTCGCCCGCACCGCCGGGCAGATCGACGAACCGGTCGAGTCCGTCGCACGCGTCTACTACGCGGTCTACGACCGGTTCGACGTCGACAACCTGCTCGAGCGGATCACGGCGCTGCCACGGGAGGACCGCTGGCAGTCGCTCGCCCGGGCCGCCATGCGCGACGACCTGTACACGACGGTCACGGACATCACCGTGGCGGTCATGCAAAGCACCCCGGCAGGGGAGCAGGCCGAGGCCAGGCTCGACGAGTGGGAGCGGGCCAACGCGGAGAACATCAAGCGCACCCGGGACATGTTCGAGGAAGTGAACAAGCTCGAGCAGGACGACATGGCGTCGCTGTCCGTGGCACTGCGACTGATGCGCTCGACTGTGCGGCGATAGCTTGGCGATCTTCACCGATCCCATCCGCGACTACGCGGACTTTCGTCCGGGTGACGCGGAGTGGCTCCACCTGCTGGTCGGCGACTGGCAGCTGATCGCCGACCTGGCGTTCGCCGACCTGGTCCTGTGGTTCCCGACGCCGGACGGGAGCTACGTGGCGCTGGCGCATGTGCGCCCGTCGACGACGCACACGGTGTTCCACCGGGACTTTGTGGGGGAGCGGATCCGGGCGGACCTGAAGCCGCTGGTGGACCAGGCACGCCGGTCGCAGGCGATCGAACGCTCGTCGGAGGCCGACTGGACCACCGAGATGGCCATGCGGGTCGAGGCGGTGCCCATGGTCCGCAACGGCCGGACGCTGGCCATCGTGACATCGCACATGGACCTGTCCAGCTCCCGGATGCCGTCGCGGCTGGAACTGACCTACCGGCAGTGCGCCTACGACCTCCTGAAAATGGGAACGCTGGGACTGTGGCCGGACTTCGCCTCGCCGACCGGGTCGCGCCGCGGCGCGCCCCGGGTCGGCGACGGGCTGATCAGGCTGGACGCCGACGGGGTGGTGGAATACGCCAGCCCCAACGGGGTTTCGGCTTTCCGGCGCCTCGGCGACGTCGAGTCCCTGGAGGGCCGCTCACTGGCCGAGGTGACGACGGCGCTGCTCAAGGACCGGCGGATGGTCGACGAGACCCTGCCGCTGGTGGTTACCGGGCGCATGCCCTGGCGCACGGAGATTGAATCCCGCGGCGTCTCGCTCTCGCTGCGGGCCATACCGCTGAGGAACGAGCGGGAGCGTTTCGGCGCCCTGGTGCTGTGCCGGGACGTCTCCGAGCTGCGCCGGCGGGAGATGGAGCTGGTGTCGAAGGACGCCACGATCCGGGAGATCCACCACCGCGTGAAGAACAACCTCCAGACGGTCGCGGCGCTGCTGCGCATGCAGTCGCGCCGGATGGTCAGCGACGAGGCAAAGCAGGGGCTTGAACAGGCCATGCGCCGCGTCGCCTCGATCGCGCTGGTGCACGAAACTCTGTCCCAGGGCTTGGCGCAGAACGTGGACTTCGACGAACTGATCGGGCGACAGTTCCGGCTCTCGGCGGAAGTAGCCTCGCCCACGCAGGCCGTCCGCACGGAGCGCAGCGGCGAGTTCGGGGAACTGCCCAGCGAGTTCGCCACACCGCTGGCGCTGGTGATCAATGAACTGGTCACGAACGCCGTCGAGCACGGGCTGGCCGGGCGGCACGGCACCGTCCGGTTGACTGCCCGGCGGAGCCGGCGGGGCGACGACGAAGTGCTGACCGTCTCGGTCGAGGACGACGGCGTGGGCCTGCCCGAGGAACCGCGGCGGGAGGGCCTGGGCCTGCAGATTGTCCGCACCCTCGTCACCAGCGAACTCGGCGGCCGGATCCAATGGACCCCGCGCGACGGCGGGGGAACGTGTGTGCGGATCGACCTGGTGCTCAATACCAAGGGGGCCCGCTGAGCGCGGGCGGGTCTGCCTACGCGAGAGGCCGCTGCCGAATCCGGCAGCGGCCGCTCGCCACACTGGGGGTGTCGGGTCAGGAGGCCCGGCGGGCCCGGGCGGCGCGGCGCTTCAGCGCCCGGCGCTCGTCCTCGCTCATGCCTCCCCACACGCCGGCGTCCTGGCCGGACTCGATGGCCCACTGCAGGCAGGTATCAATCACCGGGCAGCGCCGGCAGACGCTCTTGGCCTCTTCGATCTGCAGGAGTGCCGGCCCGGTGTTCCCCACGGGGAAAAACAGTTCCGGGTCCTTGTCCAGGCATGCCGCGCGGCTACGCCAATCCATGCTGATCACATACTCCTTTAAATGGTGTCCGGTGGTTTTTGTGAAAACATTCACGAACAGACTCATAGAAAAGGGAGCCCGACCGGCCCCCTCTGCGCTTCGCCATCAAGCGTTTCATGTTAAATCCGCGTAAACAAGAGGTCATGCGGACTTAACCGGCCGTAATACCTGAGTCATTCGTCACAGGGTGATATGGTTCGGCTCCAAGTGGGAGCCGGTGCCCGGCTATCTGGAGCCGTTAATCCGACTATCTAAGGTAGGGTGCGAGTGTGTCAATGCCTGCACCCTCATCCTTCCCTGCCGTTCGTCCGATCGCCATCAAAATCGTCGCGGCGGCAGTGGTCCTGGAAGCACTGGTGCTCTTGGGCGGAGCCGCCCTGTACGCCTACGGGCTGGCCACCCAGACCCCGATCTCGCTGGCCAGCAGCGTCTTCCTGCTGGTCCTGATGCTGGTCTTCGGCCTCTGGCTGCTGGTCGTCGGGCATTACCTGTTCCGCGGGTACCGCTGGACCCGCGCTGCTGCCCTGGTGTGGCAGATCTTCGTGGTCGTCGTGGCCATCTCCATGATCCAAGGCGGCCAGCTGCTGCTGGGCCCGGTCCTGTTGTTGGCGGCCGCAGCCTCCTTCGTCCTGCTGCTGACCAAGCCCGTGACGGATTTCCTGGTCAAGGGCTCCGCACCCCGCGCCCTGTAGCCACCGCCACCTGCAGCGGGACGGCCCGGCCGGCCTCGATCCGGTAGCCGCGTCCCGGCGGTCTCCACCCGTCGTCGAGCCGCACACCGAAGAAGTCCGCATCCGCGCCCGCCCGCGGCGCCAGGACCAAGCCGCGCCCGCGTGTCCTGGCCTGCAGGGCCAGCGGAACCTGCTGCGGCAGCAGCGGACCGGGGTGCGCGGCCACCACGGCCGAGGCTCCGGCGGCGATCAGGGCCGCGACGGCACCGTGGGCACGCACGCCCAGGTCCTCCGCGTCGTCGACCAGCAGGACGGCGCCGCGGCCGACGGCCGCGCGGCCGGCCCAAAAGTCGTCGGCGTCTCTGCCCTGCGGCGGTGCGAAACAGGGCCTCAGTCCCTCCAGCGCCTGTTGCAGCACGACCATCAGGTTGGTCTTCCCGCTGCCGTCGGGGCCCAGCACCAGGTACACCTCGCCGGCGGCCAGCGGCAGCGTGGAGGGCTCAAGCTCGTCGCCCTCCACACCGATCACCGGAAGCCCGCGGGCCGCGCGCGGCAGCGTGGCCGCGGAAACCGTCAGCGGCAGCGCTTCCACCCGGAAGGGGCGGGCGCGGGCCGCGGCCGGCGGCGGGCAGCCCGCCGGATCGGTGGCCAGCTGGCAGACCCCGCCGTCGCCGCCG
>NZ_JBNHGL010000130.1:0-8435 GCF_059091245.1 Arthrobacter sp. Y3225116 | reverse complement strand
GCCCGTCGCGGCCGGTCAGAAGGCGGCGCCCGTCGCGGCCGGTCAGAAGGCGATGCGGCGCAGCAGGTCGCGCAGCGTTTCCCGTTCCTGTTCGTTCAGCTGGGCCAGGGACTCGTCCGACGCCTTGCGGATGATCGCTTCGGCCTGCTTGTACAGCTTCCGGCCCGACGCCGTCGCAACGATGACCTTCGACCGGCGGTCGCGCGGGTCGGCTTCGCGGGTGACGGCGCCGCGCCGCTCCAACTGGTCCACCAGCGCCACGATCTGGCTGGGGTCCAGGCTCAGGAAATCGGCCAGTTCGCGCTGCGACGGGTTCTCCCCGCTGCACGCCAGTGACAGCACCGAGTAGGACCGCACCTTCAGGTCAAGCTCGGCCAGCATGTTGTTGGCCAGGCCGGACCCCAGCGAACGCGCCCGCGCCGTGAGGAACTCGATTTCGTTGGCCAGATCGGTACCGTACAGCCGTTCCAGGCCGGCGGTCGCCGACGGGCGGACGGCCGTTGTTGCTGCGGACATGTTCCCTCGCTAGAAGTCGGTGCTGCCCAAAATGATTGACTTTTTCAATCATATGGGTTGTCATTGGTTTCAGACCAGCATAAACCGCAACGCACCTCCACCGTGGGACTTAGGAGCAGCAGATGTCTTTGGCCGGAAAAACAGCGATCGTCACCGGAAGCGGCAGGGGCCTCGGCTTGGCCTACGCGCAGGAGCTTGCCCGCCAGGGCGCCTCCGTTGTGGTCAATGACGTGGATGCGCAGGTCGCGGAGGAAGCCGTCGCCAGTATCACCGGCGCCGGCGGCCAAGCCACCGCCGTCGTTGCCCCGGTGGGCTCCGCCGAAACCGCCCGGCAGTTGGTGGCCGCCGCCGTCGAGACCTTCGGCCGCCTGGACATCCTGGTGACCAATGCCGGAGTGCTGCGGGACAAGTCGCTGCTGAAAATGACGGACGAGGACTTCGACCTGGTGATCAACGTGCACCTGCGCGGTACCTTCACCTGCGTGCGCGAGGCCTACGCCTACTTTAAGGAAAACGGTATCGCGGGCCGGATCATCACGATCGGTTCGCCTACCGGCCAGCGCGGCAACTTCGGCCAGACCAATTACGCCGCGGCGAAGGCCGGCATCGTCGGGATGGTCCGTACCTGGGCGCTGGAGATGAAGAAGGCCGGCGTCACCGCCAACGCCGTGATCCCGGTGGCAGCCACCGCGATGACGAAGACCGTGCCGTTTTTCCAGAAGGCCGTGGAGGCGGACGAGCGCGGCGAGGCCATGCCTGACTTTTTCCGCAAGGATTTGGGCTTTGGCACGGCCGACGACGTTGCCGGGCTGGTTGCCTACCTCGCCTCCGATGCGGCGGCCAACGTGACCGGCCAGGCGATCGGCGTGGGCGGCGACCGGCTGCAGCTGTGGTCCCATCCGGAGCCCGTCGCCACCGAGTTCCTGGACGGCGGCTGGAACTATGAAGCGCTGAGCGAGCGTTTCCAGGACCTGTTCGGCGGCCGGCTGCAGAGCGTGGGCGAGACGTTCCCCGAGCTGCCGGCGGAACTGCAGCCCGAGACGGCGGCGAAGTAGCCGTGCCTCCCAGACGTTACGAACCGGCGCTCGACGTCGCGTCGCTGGCGGCGATCGACATGCATGTGCACGTCGAGATCGACGGCCACGGCCACCTCTCGCTGCCGCAGGAGCTGATGGACGCGTCGAGCGCGTACTTCAAGGCGGAGGAGCGGACGCCGTCGCTGGATGCGATTGCCGAAACGTACCGGGAACTGAAGATGGCGGCGGTGGTGTTCACCGTGGATGCCCGGACCCGCCTGAAGCACGAGCCGAACAGCATCGAGGACATCGCCGAGGGCGCCGCCCGCAACAACGACGTGCTGATCCCGTTCGGCTCCGTCGACCCGCTGACGGGTCCGGAGGCCATTGACCGGGCCAAGTCCCTGGCCGAGGACTACGGGGTGCGGGGCTTCAAGTTCCACCCCAGCCTGCAGGGCTTCAACCCGTCCCACGAGCGGTTCTACCCGCTGTGGGAAGCCCTGCAGTCGCTGGGCCTGCCGGCGGTGTTCCATACCGGCCAGAACGGCATGGGGGCCGGCACGCCCGGTGGCTCCGGGATTAAACTCGGCTACTCGAACCCGCTGCTGCTGGACGAGATCGCCGCCGACTTCCCGGACTTCCAGATCATCATGGCGCACCCCTCGGTGCCCTGGCAGGACGAGGCCAACTCGATTGCCACGCACAAGTCGAACGTGTTCATCGACCTGTCCGGCTGGTCGCCAAGGTACTTCCCGGAATCCCTGGTGAAACTTTCCAATTCCGTCCTGCAGGACAAGGTGCTGTTCGGCACCGATTATCCGCTGATCACCCCGCAGAAGTGGCTGGGCGCCTTCGCGGACCTGCCGATGAAGGACGAGGTCCGGCCGAAAATCCTCAAGGACAACGCGGTGCGCCTGCTCGGGCTGGGCGGTGGGCAGGCATGAGCGCGGTGGCCCAAGAGAAGGCCGGCACCGCGGCCGGACCCTTCTATCCTTCCGACCAGTACGGCTACGCCGCGCTGCTGACCGACGCCGAACGGACCGTGCTCGGCCGGCTGCGCGGCGTGCTCGAGGAGCAGGTTCAGCCGCTGCTGGCGGACTACTGGGAACAGGGTGAGTTTCCGTATCAGATTGCCCAGCCTCTGTATGACCTGAACCTGATGGCGCCGGCCGAACTGACCGACGGCGGCGCGAAGCCCTCCGGACTCTACGAGGGCTTCCGCAACTTTGAGCTCGCCCGGACCGACGCCTCCGTCGCCACCTTCTACAACGCCCAGTCAGGACTGTTCCGCACGGCCGTGGCTCTGGGCGGCAGCGCCGGGCAGGCCGCAGAGCTGGACCCGAAGATCTGCAGCTTCGAGTTGAAGGGCGTCTTTGCGCTGACCGAACCGGAACACGGCTCGGACATCGCCGGCGGTCTCGAGACCAGCGCCCGCCGCGAGGGAGGCGAATGGGTGATCGACGGCGCCAAGCGCTGGATCGGCGGGGCCGCCGCTGCGGACGTGCTCGCCGTCTTCGCCCGCGACCAGGCGGACGGACAGGTCAAGTGCTTCCTCGTCCCGACCGATGCCCCCGGGGTCGGCATCGCCAAGATCCTGCGCAAGACCTCGCTGCGCATGATGCAGAACGCCGACATCACCCTGGCCGGTGTCCGCGTCCCGGACACCGCGCGGCTGGAGAACGTCAATTCGTTCGCGGACGTGGCCTCGCTGCTGCGCAACATGCGCTCCGATGTCGCCTGGATCGCCGCCGGCGTCCAGGCCGGCGCCTACGAGGCCGCGCTGCGCTACGTCAAGGGGCGCCGGCAGTTCGGCAAGCCGCTGGCCGGATTCCAGCTGGTTCAGGAGAAACTGGCCACCATGCTCGGCAACCTCACGGCCTCGCTCGGCATGGCGGTGCGGCTGACCCAGCAGCAGGAGGACGGCATCTACAAGGACGAGAACTCGGCTTTGGCCAAGATGTTCTGCAGCGCCCGCATGCGCGAGACCGTTGCCCTGGCCCGGGAAGTGGTGGGCGGCAACGGCATCACCCTGGACACCGACGTCGCGCGGTTCCATGCCGACGCCGAGGCCGTCTATTCCTATGAAGGCACCCACGAGATCAACGCCCTGATAGTCGGCCGGGCAATCACCGGCACCGGCGCATTCCGCTAACCGTCCGTATTCCCAAGGAGCACTCCATGAGCAACACCGTCGTCAGCCTCGAAGAACTGCCCAACCTGGTCGGCAAGGACCTGGGCTACACCGACTACCGTGAAATCACGCAGGACCAGGTCAACACCTTTGCAGATGCCACCGATGACCACCAATGGATCCACACCGACCCGGAAAAGGCCAAGGAAGGGCCGTTCGGTGCGCCGATCGCCCACGGCTTCCTGACCCTGTCGCTGGTCATTCCGCTGTGGAGCGAACTGTTCGACGTGGAAGGCGTCACGACCAAGGTCAACTACGGCCTGGACCGCGTGCGGTTCACCAGCCCGGTGAAGGTCGGCTCCAAGGTCCGCCTGCATTCGGTGATTTCCGAGGTCACCGAGGTGAAGGGCGGCGTCCAGATCAAGACCAACAACACCATCGAGATTGAAGGCGAGGAGCGCCCCGCGGTCATCGCGGAGTTCTTGGCCCGCTTCTACGCCTGACGCCGGGCCGCTCCCGGTTCGCAAGCAAAGGTCGGTGCAGAATTCTGCCCTAACTGTTGATTTATTCAACTATTGTATCTACATTGTATTTAGGTGTGGTGCCGATCACAGTCAGTCTCCCGACGGCGGGGGCGGCGGCGCCAAGGACCGCGAGGAGCATTTCATGAAGAAGCACTTGGCGAAGTTACTGGCCGGTGGCGCGGTTGCCGCGATGGCATTGACCGGCTGCGGCTCCGGTTCCCCCTCCGGGTCGAACGAAGCGCCGGCGGAACAGTCCGGCCCCGCCGGCTCCGGGCTCACCAAGCTCACTGTGGGCGTGCTGCCGATCGCCCCGTCGGGAGCCATGCAGTACGGCATCGATGAGGGCATCTTCGAGAAGCACGGCCTGGAGTTGGAGTTGCAGACCGGGCAGGGCGGCGCTGCCATGCTGCCCGCCGTTTCCACCGGCACCCTGAACTTCGCCGTCGGCAATCCGCTGTCGGTGATGACGGCGGTGGACAAGGGCCTGGATATGAATATCGTCACGGGCTACAGCAACTCCAAGGCGGAGGGCGAGGACATCAATGCCGTGATCGTCAAGGCTGATTCCGGGATCGAGGACTTCGCGGACCTGGAGGGCAAGACCACCGCCGTCAACACGCTCAAGACCCAGGGCGACCTCACCATCATGGAATCGGCGGCGATCGACGGGGGCGACCCCTCCAATCTGAAGTTCAGCGAAATGCCGTTCCCGGACATGGAAGCCCAGCTGGAGCGCGGCAACGTGGATGCCATCTGGGTGCCTGAACCCTTCCAGTCGAAGGCGTTGGCCAACAAGGACTACAAGCTGCTGGGCCACCCGAACCAGAAGGCCTTGCCGGGCCTGCCCACCATGGTGACCTTCACCAGCGGCAGCTACGCCGACCAGAACGCGGAGATCGTGGCCGACTTCAAGGCAGCCGTTTCGGAAACCCTGACGGCCGCGGAAGCGGATCCGGCCGGCGTCCGCGCTGTCCTGCCGGACTTCATGGGCATGCCCGAAGAAGTGGCGAAGGGTCTGAAAATGGAAACGTTCGACGCCGAGCTTCCGGTGGATGTTCTCAGCGACATGGGCGAGCTGATGGTCAAGTACGAGTACGTGGACAAGGCCCCCGACGTGCCGGCCATGGCCGTTCAGTAGCCTTCGCTCTTGGCCTCTGGTGGCGGGGCGGTTCCCGGGATGCGGGAGCCGCCCCGCATCGTTGACGGCCTCCACTATGTCCGTAGATACTGTGACCTAAGGCACACTCTTGCTGCATGGGGCGGTGAGTGGGAGAGGGACCCGTGAAAAGAATTGGAACGGCGGTTGCGCTGGCGGCCGTGCTGGCGGTAACAGGCTGCGGTGGGGGCAGCCCGTCCGGTGGCGGTGATGCGGCGCAAACCGGTGGCACCGAAGCCGCCGGCGGAATGACTCCCATCAAGGTTGGGGTCATCCCGATCGTTGACGTGGCTCCCATCTACCTGGGCGACCAGGAGGGATTCTTCGAAGAAGAGGGGCTGGATCTCGAGCTCGTCCCGGCACAGGGCGGCGCGGCCATCATTCCGGCCATCACCAGCGGTCAGATGGATTTTGGCTTCAGCAATGTCACGTCGCTGGTGATTGCCCGCTCCAAGGGGCTGAACATGCAGATGGTGGCCAACGGCGCTTCAACCACCGGCAACCAGGATGAGGATTTCGCGGCCGTCATGGTCAAGCCGGACAGCGGGATCAAGGAGATTGCGGACCTGACCGGCAAGCGCATCGGCGTGAATACCCTGAACAACATCAGCGACTCGACGATCCGTGAGGCGGTGGAGCAGGCCGGCGCGGACTCGTCCGACCTGAATTTCGTCGAGATGCCCTTCCCGGACATGCCCGCGGCGCTGGCCAACGGCAACGTCGACGCGATCGCCGCCGTCGAACCGTTCGTGACCATCGTCGAAGGCGACGGCGCGGTGCCGGTGTTCTCCAACTATGCCTATCCGGTGGAGAACCTCACCGTGGCGACCTACTTCACCTCGGACGACATTGCCGGGGAGAAGCCGGATGTCACCCAGGCCTTTGTTCGGGCCATGAAGAAGTCCTTGGCGTTCGCCGACGAGAATCCCGACCGGGTGCGCGAGATCCTGCCCGAGTACACGCAGCTTGACCCCGCGGTCATCGAGGAGCTGACCCTGCCGAAATTCCCGCAGGAGGTCAACGCAGAGTCCATCCAGGAGATCGCCGACATCTCCCTGAAGAACGGCCTGATCGAGGAGATCCCGGACATGGAGGCGCTCCTGCCGCAGCAATAAGGCTGGCAGGGTGCGTTGGCCGGCCACGTGTTCCTGACGCTCCGGCTGTGCCTGGTAGCGCCGCCCGGGCGGGTGATGGGCAGAAACACCCCTCCGCGCTTGCGGAGGGGTGTTTTCCTGTTCCTGATGACGCATGTGGCCAGGCGGTGGACGGTGGAGGCCGGCGGTACGACTGCAATGTCAACTATTGACTTTCTCAACTAATACGCCCTAGGTTGGAGATGTCCGCTGTGATCTGGTTCACCGCGGAGCCGTGAGTCCGGCCCCGCCCGCCCGGGCTGGGGGTCGGGCCCGCTCGCGGGGCTGTCGAGACCCGCTCGCCGGGTACGTCGGAAGGTATGTCACGATGCAGAATCAAGGTCTCGGGGCCTGGATCCACAAGCGACGCATGAAGTCCGCCGCGAAAACCGCCATTATCAGCAGCGCGGGTGAACTGAGCTACGGGGAGTTCGCCGGGCGGGTGGACCGGCTGGCCAACGCCCTGGCGGACCGCGGCATCGGCCGCGGCGACCGAGTGGCCTACCTGGGGGAGAACCACCCGGCGTTCCTGGAAACCTTTTTTGCGTGCGGAACCCTGGGCGCCATCTTCGTCCCGCTGAACACCCGGCTGGCCCCGCCCGAGGTCCAGTTCGCCCTGCAGGACTCCGGCAGCCGCATCCTGGTCCACGCCCGCAGCCTGGAGACGCTGGCGGCCCGGGGCAGTGCGCTGCTGGAGCTAAACCAGCGGATCGTGGTGGAAGATACCCCGGCGGGAATCGGTGCCGAGGCAGCCGGGCCGGGCACCGCCGTCGAACTTATGGAGGAAGTCATTGCCTCCGGCAGCACGGGACGGCGCGATGAAGCAGTGTCGCTGGATGACCCGGCCATGATCCTCTACACGTCCGGCACTACGGGCCGGCCCAAGGGGGCGCTGCTCACGCACGGCAACATGACCTGGAACAGCATAAATGTGCTCGTGGACTTCGATATGGCCAGCACCGACGTCGCCCTGATGATCGCCCCGATGTTCCACGTGGCATCCCTGGGCATGGGTGTGCTGCCGGCCCTGCTCAAGGGCGCCACCGTGGTGCTGGAGCCCAAGTTCGATCCGGGGCGGACCCTGATGCTGATCGAGAAGTACAAGGCCACCAGCATCAGCGGCGTGCCGACCACCTACCAGCTGCTGTGCGAGCACCCGGACTGGGACAAGACGGACATCAGCTCCCTGAACAAGCTGACCTGCGGCGGATCGGCCGTGCCCATGCGAGTGCTGGAGGCCTACGAAGCCCGCGGACTGTCCTTCACCAACGGCTACGGGATGACCGAAACGGCGCCCGGAGCCACCACGCTGGCGGCGGAGAAGTCCCGCCCGAAGGCGGGATCCGCCGGCCTCCCGCACTTCTTTACGGACATCCGGATCGCCGATCCGATGGGCGAGGCCCTGCCCCCGCGGGAGGTCGGCGAAATCCAGATTTCGGGTCCGAACGTCATCCGCGAGTACTGGAACCGGCCCGATGCCACGGCCGAGAGCTATGCCGACGGCGAATGGTTCAAGTCCGGGGACATGGGCTACGTGGACGACGAAGGCTTCCTCTTTATCTCCGACCGGCTCAAGGACATGATCATCTCCGGCGGCGAGAACATCTACCCCGCCGAGGTGGAGCAGGTCATCCTGGAGCTGGAGGCGGTCAGCAGTGCCGCCGTCATCGGCGTCCCGGACGAGAAGTGGGGCGAGGTCCCGCGCGCGGTGGTCACCGTCCGCGAGGGCTTTTCGGTGTCCGCCGAGGAGATCCAGCAGCACCTGGACGGGCGGTTGGCCCGCTACAAGATCCCCAAGTCCGTGGTGTTCGTGGCGGACCTGCCGCGGACGGCCAGCGGAAAGATCCGCAAGGCCGACCTGCGGAAGGAATACTCGAACTAGACGGGGCTGCCTCCGGGCCCGGGCTACTTGCGGGCGCCGGCTGGCTGCGGCGCCTGCCTACTTGCGGGCGCCCGCCG
>NZ_JBNHGL010000129.1:0-8437 GCF_059091245.1 Arthrobacter sp. Y3225116 | reverse complement strand
CCCGGTGCCCGAAAGCCGGTCGTCCCGCGCCGGCCGCCGATGCCGCCGCGGCGTCCCGCGGACCCGCCGGCCGTCGGCCCGTCAGGGTCAGGACAGGATCTGGAGGACGTGGCTTCCTAGCACTCCACGACGTTGACGGCGAGGCCGCCGGTGGCGGTTTCCTTGTACTTGTCGCTCATGTCGCGGCCGGTCTCGCGCATCGTGATGATGACCTCGTCCAGCGACACCCGGTGCGTGCCGTCGCCCATCAGCGCCATCTTGGCCGCGTTCACGGCCTTGGCGGCACCGATGGCGTTCCGTTCGATGCACGGGATCTGCACCAGCCCGCCGATCGGGTCGCAGGTGAGCCCCAGGTTGTGCTCCATCGCGATTTCGGCCGCGTTTTCCACCTGGGCCGGGGTTCCGCCGAGGATTTCGGCCAGTCCCCCGGCAGCCATCGACGAGGCGGAGCCGACTTCGCCCTGGCAGCCGACCTCGGCGCCGGAGATGGAGGCCTGCTCCTTGTAGAGGACCCCGATGGCGCCGGCGGTCAACAGGAACTTCACGACCACCTTCTCCTTGTCCTCGCGGGTGGCCTGTTCCATGCCGGGTGCGTAGTGCGTGGCGTAGAACAGGACGGCGGGGATGATGCCGGCGGCCCCGTTGGTGGGCGCGGTGACCACCCGCCCGCCCGAGGCGTTCTCCTCGTTCACCGCCAGCGCCACCAGGTTGACCCATTCCTGCCAGTACTTGTGGTCCCGGTCCGGGTCTTCCTTGCGCAGCCGCTCGTGCCAGGCGGGGGCCCGACGGCGGACGTTGAGTCCGCCGGGCAGCTCGCCTTCGCGGCGGATGGCCGAGTCCTTGCACTCCTCCATCACGTTGTAAATGTGCACGAGTCCGGCCTCGATCTCTTCCCGCGGGCGGGAAACCTCCTCGTTGAGCATCATGATGTCGCTGATGGCCAGGCCGGTGCTGCGGCAGTGCTCCAGCAGCCCCGCCGCCGTGCGGAACGGGTAGGGCAACTGCTGCTTGGAGGACTCCAGCTCCTCCCGGGCGGCTTCCTCCTCGCCGCCGCGGACAATGAAGCCACCGCCCACGGAGAAGAAGGTGGCTTCGTGCAGGAGCCGTGCCTCGCCGTCGTCGTTCGATTCCAGCACCTGGAACGTCATGCCGTTGGTGTGCCGGGGCAGCACGGTCAGCGGGTGCAGCACCATGTCCTGCACCCCGTAGTCCAGCGGCCGGGCGGCGGCGCCGGGAAGTTCCGCACCCAGCCGCAGCCGGCCGGACGCGGCGATGTCTGCCAGCCGCTCCTCCACCTGGTCGGGCAGGATGTGCTCCGGTTCGAAGCCCTCCAGCCCCAGCAGCACGGCGGTGAATGTCCCGTGCCCGCGACCGGTGGCGGCGAGGGAGCCGTACAGGTCCACGCGCAGCCCGTTAACCCTGTCGAGCAGGCCGGCGTCGGCCACCTCCCGCACGAACGCGGAGGCGGCCCGCATCGGGCCGACCGTGTGCGAGCTGGAGGGACCGATGCCTACGGAGAAAAGGTCGAAAACGCCTACGGCCATGTCATCCCTTTCCTGTCTGTGTGGAGAGGTGCGGCGCCGCCGTTCCCGCGGCCGCGGGGACGGCGGCACCCTGGTAGCGGGTGAGGACTACTTTTCCCGCCGGTAGAACGGCAGCTCTACAACCTCGAACGGTTCGGGCTTGCCGCGCAGGTCAACGTCCACCCTGGTTCCGGGCTCGGCATACTCGGCGTCCACGTAGGCCAGCGCCACCGGGTAGCCGAGGGTGGGGCTGGGCTGGCCGGAGGTGACTTCGCCGATGGTCCGGCCGTCTTTCAGCACCGGGTAGTGGGAGCGGCCGGCGCGCCGGCCAACCCCCTTGAGTCCCACGAGCTTGCGGGCCGAGCCCTTCTCCTTCTGCGCCTCGAGGGCGCCGCGGCCCACGAAGTCGCCGTCCTTCTTAAGCGCCACCACGCCGCCCAGTCCGGCGTCGAACGGGCTGGTCTCGAGGGTGAGCTCGTTGCCGTACAGCGGCATGCCCGCCTCCAGCCGGAGCGAGTCGCGGCAGGCCAGCCCGGCCGGCAGCAGGTCGGCGCCCCGCCCGGCTTCCAGCAGGGCGTTCCAGAGCGCGGCCGCGTTGGTGTTCGGAACGTAGATCTCGAAGCCGTCCTCGCCGGTGTACCCGGTCCGGGCCAGCAGCAGCTTCAGCGGCGCCCCGGACACCGTGAAGTCCACCTCGTCGGCGGCGTAGTACTTCATGTCCCGCACCGTGTCATGCTGGTTGGCGGGCACCAGCTGGAGCAGGATTTCCACGGACTTCGGTCCCTGCACTGCCACCAGCGAGGTCTCGGCCGTGGCGTCCTCCACCGTGGCGTCGAAACCTTCGACCCGTGCGGCGAGTTCCGCGGCGACCGTCGGGGCGTTGCCGGCATTGGGCACCACCAGGTAACGGTCCCCGTGCTGGTCGGCGGGACGCCGGTAGATGATCAGGTCATCGATGATGCCGCCGTCGGCGTTGCAGATCAGCGAATACTTGGCCCGGCCCTCGGTGACGGCGGAGAGCTTGCCGACGAGTGCGTAGTCCAGGAACTTCCCGGCCTCCGGGCCGGTGACCCAGACTTCGCCCATGTGCGAGAGGTCGAACAGGCCGGCGCTGCTGCGCACGGCGCGGTGCTCGGCCAATTCGCTGCTGTACTTCAGCGGCATCATCCAGCCGCCGAAGTCGGTGAAGGAGGCACCCAGCCGCTCGTGTTCCTCGTAGAGCGCGGTGTGCCGGGGCATGGTGGTGGTCTCGGTAGTCATGCGGTGCTGACCTCTCTAGTTCTCGAAGGCTTCGGGCGGCGGGCAGCTGCAGATCAGGTTGCGGTCGCCGCCGGCGCCGTCGATCCGTCCGACCGGGGCGAAGTATTTGTCCACTTGCAGGCCCGGTACCGGGAAGGCGGCCTGCTCCCGGGTGTACGGCCGGTCCCAGTCGGAGCTGACCACGGCGGCGGCGGTGTGCGGGGCCAGGCGCAGCGGGCTGGCGTCGAGCGGGAAGTCGCCGGCGATCACCTGGTCGATTTCGCCCTTAATCGCGATCATCGCGTCGATAAACCGCTCAATCTCCGCCAGGTCCTCGGACTCGGTCGGCTCCACCATCAGGGTGCCGGCCACGGGGAAGGACAGGGTGGGCGCGTGGAAGCCATAGTCGATCAGGCGCTTGGCCACGTCCTCGGCGGTCACCCCCGACTTGGCGGTGAGTTCGCGCAGGTCCAGGATGCACTCGTGCGCGACCAGCCCGTCGTTGCCGGTGTAGAGCACCGGGAAGTGCTCGTTCAGCCGGGCGGCGACGTAGTTGGCGGCCAGCAGGGCGCTCTTCGTTGCCTCGGTCAGGCCCTCGGCCCCCATCATGGCCACGTAGGCCCAGGAGATCGGCAGCACGCCGGCCGAGCCGTACTCGCTGGCCGAGACGGGCACGCCCTTGCCTTCGTGTTCGGCCAGCGCGGCGTTGCCCGGCAGGAACGGCACCAGGTGTTCGGCCACCGCTACCGGCCCGACGCCGGGGCCGCCGCCGCCGTGCGGGATGCAGAAGGTCTTGTGCAGGTTCAGGTGGGAGACGTCGCCGCCGAACTTGCCCGGCTGCGCGAGTCCTACCAGCGCGTTGAGGTTGGCCCCGTCGATGTACACCTGCCCGCCGGCGGCATGGACCGCCTCGCACACGTCGCGCACATCGGCGTCGTACACGCCGTGCGTCGACGGATAGGTGATCATGATGGCCGACAGCGCGTCGGCGTGCTGGTCGATCTTCGCGCGCAGGTCGGCGTGGTCGATGGTGCCGTCCGGTGCCGTCGCGACCACTACGACCTTCATGCCGGCCAGCACGGCCGAGGCGGCGTTGGTGCCGTGCGCGGAGGCGGGGATCAGGCAGACGTCGCGCTGGTCGTCGCCGTTGGCCAGGTGGTAGCGGCGGATGGCGAGCAGGCCGGCGTATTCGCCCTGCGAACCGGCGTTGGGCTGGATGGAGACGCCGGCGTAGCCGGTGATCGCCGCGAGGCGTTCCTCCAGATCGGTGATCAGCTCTCGCCAGCCGGCGGTCTGGCTGGCCGGGGCGAACGGGTGGATGGACGCGAATTCCGGCCAGGTCATCGCCTCCATTTCCGCGGTCGCGTTCAGCTTCATGGTGCACGAGCCCAGCGGGATCATGGTCCGGTCCAGGGCCAGGTCGCGGTCCGACAGCCGGCGCAGGTAGCGCAGCATCTGGGTCTCGGAGCGGTGGCTGTGGAACACGGGATGGTCCAGGTAGGAGGAGCTGCGCAGCAGGTCGACGGGCAGTTCGAAGCCGGCGTTTCCGGCCGTTTCGGCGGTCTTGCCTGCGGCGTCCTCCACTCCGAAGGCCTCCGCGACCAGGGCGAGGTGCTCCGCCGTCGTCGTTTCATCGGCGGAAATGCCCACGTGGTCGGCGTCGATGCGGCGCAGGTTCACGCCCTTGGCCTCGGCCGCGGCGGCGATCTCGGCGGCCTTGCCCGGAGCCTTCACCGTGAGGGTGTCGAAGAACCGGTCGGCCGCCAGCGCGTACCCGGCGCCGGTGAGCACGCCGGCCAGGGTGCGGGCGGCCTCATTGGCGTGCTGCGCGATCGCCTTCAGGCCCTCGGGGCCGTGGTAGACGGCGTACATGCTGGCAACGACGGCCAGCAGTGCCTGCGCGGTGCAGATGTTGGAGGTGGCCTTCTCGCGGCGGATGTGCTGCTCGCGGGTCTGCAGCGCCAGGCGGTAGGCGGGGCGGCCGGCGTCGTCCTTCGAGACGCCCACCAGGCGGCCGGGCAAGGAGCGCTCCAGCCCCTTGCGGACGGCCATGTAGGCGGCGTGCGGGCCGCCGAAGAAGAGCGGTACGCCAAAACGCTGGGTGTTGCCGACGGCGATGTCCGCGCCCTGCTCGCCGGGCGGCGTGATCAGGGTCAGCGCCAGCAGGTCGGCGGCCACGGTGACCAAGGCGCCGCGCTCCTTGGCCTGCGCGATCACCGGAGCCTGGTCGAACACCCGGCCGGAGGCTCCCGGCTGCTGCAGCACGATGCCCGAGATGTCGCCGTCCGGCAGGCCGGCGGAGAGGTCGGCAACCTCTACGTCGAAGTCCAGCGCCTCGGCCCGGCCCTTGACGACGGCGATGGTCTGCGGCAGCAGGTCCGCGTCCAGCACGGTCTTGCCGGCGGACTTGGACTTGTTGGACCGGCGCATCAGCAGCACCGCTTCGGCCACTGCGGTGGCTTCGTCCAGCAGCGAGGCGTTGGCGATCGGCAGCGCGGTGAGGTCCTGGACCATGGTCTGGAAGTTCAGCAGCGCCTCCAGCCGGCCCTGCGAGATTTCCGGCTGGTAGGGGGTGTAGGCGGTGTACCAGGCCGGGTCCTCCACCACATTGCGGCGGATCACCGGCGGCGTGATGGTGTCGTAGTAGCCCTGGCCGATCATCTGCACGGCCGTCACGTTCTTCGCGGCGAGGGCGCGCAGGTCCCCGAGGACCTGGGACTCGCTGCGGGCGGCGGGCAGCGCCAGCGGTTCCTGCTGGCGGATGTCGGCGGGCACTGCCGCGTCCACCAGGTCGTCGATGCTGCCGTAGCCCAACTGCTTGAGCATCGTTTCCGCGTCGTTCCGGCGCGGACCGATGTGTCGGTCGGTGAAGGAGGCGCTGCCGGGTCGGGTAGCGCTGGTGGACTTAGCCGTCATGTGAGGAACTCCAGTTATCCCCGGCTGGGCGGACCATGCCGGTAGTGAAGGGTTCCTCCCCGCTCTGTGACTGAACCTGAGAGATTCCGCAGGCTGTGGCCCAGGGGCCGCCTCCTGCTTGCACCGTCGGTGAGCCGGTCCTGAACGGTCCGGCTGCTTTCCAGAGTTGCCTCTCCGCGGCGGTACAGGGGCCTGAGAGATTCCTGGGGAGGTATTGCTCCTACGGCGCCTGCTGACTGGTACCCAGCAGGACTCTCCCGCCGCATGTCGAAGGCTGTATGCAGTTGTGTCTGACTCCTTGAATGGTAGTCCAGCGGCTGGCGGGCAACAAGGCGGCGACGGTGCCGGAGCCCAGTGCAGGACCCAGGGCCAGCCCGCTAGGCTTCCCCGCGGGCGAGCATGCCCTTGACATACGCGGCCTGGCCGACGTGCTCCAGGCAGTCGTCCAGGACGCTCACCAGCCGGACGCCCAGCTTCACGTGCGGTTCCCACCGGGTATCAACAATGCGGTCCAGGTCGTCCTCGGTGAGCCCGGCCAGATAGGCCAGCGTGCCCGCATGCACGTCGTCGTAGTAGCCGCGCAGCAAGTCGGCCGATTCGACCCGGACGGACGCCACTTGTTCAGAAGTGTGGCCGTAGCCATGGTCTTTCTCGGCCAGCGGCAGGTCGAACTGCTCCGACCAGCCGGCAAGCCAGTACTGCCGGGTGCCGGCGACATCGGCAATGTGGTCGTCCTGGATCCGGGTCAAATGCCAGACGAGCCAGGCGATCGAATTGCTGTCGCCGCCGGGCCGGGCAGCCAGTTGTTCGCTATCCAAGCCGTCCAGCACCTGGTGGACGCGTTCCCGGATTCGCCCGTAGCCATCGGCCAGCAGGTCGTTGAACTTCATGGCGCCTCCTCGTGGCGGACTTTTGCGTCAGCCTACCGCCTGGTGCCGCGGCGAGGAATGCGTGCCCGTCTGCAGGCCAGCGGACGGTCCCGGTGCCGCGCATCCGCCGCCCGGACCGCCTGCCACCCGGCGGTCAACTGTAATCGGCCGTGATGGTTCGATCTCGGCCATTGAGCCGCATTGTCCCGCCGTAGGGCACGATCCATTGCGGACGGGTATGGCCGAACGGGACTCCGACGCAGACGACGGCGTGGTCGTTGTAGCGCTTCATCTCGGCGAGGACTGCATCGCGTTGCGCGGCGCGGAGCCGTGCCCGCTCCTCCGCCGGCGGGACCGTACCGTGACGGCTCACCGGCGGCCGGGCGACGAGCACGCCTTCCACGGCCGAGAGGACGCCCCGTTCCCCCAATGCCCGGACCCATCTCTTGACCCACGCTGCCGGAGGCAACTCCTCGCTGGTTTCAAAAATCAGGATCGACCCCTCGAGGGCTTCCCGAGGCGGAAGCCGGTCGGCCATGGCCAGCTGGTCGATGACTTCCAGGCACCCGCCCCAGGTGCGGCCGATCGCTTCCCGCTCCGGCCCCGCCCAGGTCCACGGCTGCGTGGGTTCCCGTTCGCCGAAGTCCACAAGGGCTTGCGGCGTCAGCCAATCCGGCCCGAAGTCCTCGGACTCGCCCGGGTCCACAATTTCCAGCTCACCGCCCGTCAACAGCGCTGCCTTCAGCGAGGCGAGGTGCTGGTCGTCAATGTGCGGCCCGGCTCCGAGGTGCACCTGGGTCGAGCCCCCGTAGTAGCCCGCTATCCCGAGCGACCACAGCCAGTTCAAGAGGTTCGTGTTGTCGCTGTAGCCCATGAAGATCTTGGGGTTCGCGGCGGCGAGGCCGGCGTCCAGATGGGGAATGAGGGCTACCTGGTCGTCGCCGCCTATGGTCGCGAGGATGGCCCGGACCGCCGGGTCGGACAAAGCGGCGTGTAGATCCGCGGCGCGTTCCGCGGCGGAAGCGCCAAGCTTCCGGGTCGTCGGGTATTCCACGGGGACCAGTCCCGTTTCGGCACTGAGTCGACGCATCGCCTGCTCGTGGACATCCGGCGCGAACCCCGGGGCAGCAAAGGACGGGGAGAGAATCGCGACCCGGTCACCGGGCTCAAGCTTGGGCGGGGACACGCGGGCATGGCTCGGCATTTCCCCATCCAACCACGGGCTGTGCCTCAGCGGCCGCTATTCATCCCGGGCCGAATCCTCCAGATAGCGGTGCCGCCCCACGATGACCAGGCCCACCGCCAGGATGAGCAAGGCACCGCCCAGCAGGCCGAAGGAGGCACCCCAGCCGCCGCTGGCCTCGCGCAGCAGCCCGAACATCAGCGGGCCGGCGCAGGCGACCGTGTAGCCGATGCCTTGCGCGAACCCGGAGAGCAGCCCCGCGCCGGCCGTGGTGCGGGTCCGGAGGTTCACCAGCAGCAGGGCCAGCGCAAAGGTGCCCTGGCCGAGCCCCGCCAGGGTGATCCACAACCAGGTGCCGAACGAGGGTGACAGCAGCAGCCCGGCGTATCCGGCCGCGTAGAAGCCGATGAACAGCAGGCCCAGGCCCAGCGGATTGCGCAGCCGCCCGGCGATCAGCGGCACCACCAACAGGCTGGTGGGCAGGCCCAGGATGGCGTAGTAGGCCAGCATGGTGCCCGCCGTCGCGGGCAACATCCCGCTGTCCACCAGCAACGGCGGCAACCACGAGAACATGGCAAACATGTTCGACAAGGTGCCGGCAAACACCAGGGCGAGGCCACAGGCGACCGACGAGCGCCAGACGCGGACCGCCGTCGTCCCGACGGAACCGGCCCGGGCTTCCGCTGCGGGCCACGAGGCTTCCGCAG
>NZ_JBNHGL010000128.1:0-8493 GCF_059091245.1 Arthrobacter sp. Y3225116 | reverse complement strand
GCTTCGAAGCCGCGTCCCGTACCGGGGCTTCCGCCGCGGCACGGGCGCCGGCCGGGGCCTCGCCCGCCGCGTCCTGGTCGCCGGCGGGTGCTCCCGCGGGCGCGGTGCCGCGGGCCTTGAGGGCGCGGTCCTCCCGGGCGCCGCCCACCAGTTGGCCGGCGGCATCGGCTTCCTTCTCCACCTCTTCGGCTTCGGCGGCAGCTTTGGCCAGGTCGGCCTCGGTCGCGGCATCCTCGCTGATGCGCGCCTGGCCCAGCGTTGGCTCGGCCAGCTCCACCTCGTCGGCGGTGACGTGCAGGCTGGGGTCGGGTACCTCGAGGCCCTCGGGGCGCTCCAGCGGAGGCCTCCCGTCGTCGTCAGGCCGCTTGTCCTGTTCGCTCATGGGGAAACTTGCCTTCCGTGCGTGTTGTCCTCCGGGAGAAGGGGAGAACCGGTCCACGATGACTTTAGCCAACAATCCCGCGTCGCCGCACGATTTCGTCGTTTCGGGGACCGGGCGGGCCCCTTGCGGCCGCTGTTCGGGTGCCACGAGCGGTCGTGAAAACCATGTACCCTATAGGTACGACAGAATTGATCAATTATTCCGGGACCTCGTGCGCCAGTCGTGCGACCACTTCCGGATCGACGTACAAAGGGGGTCACGCCATGGGGCGCGGCCGTCAGAAGGCAAAAGCAACCAGGCAGGCCCGGGACATGAAGTATTTCAGCCCGGCCACTGACCTGACTGCTCTCCAGCGCGAACTCGGCGCTGCGAAACGCCATAACTACGACACGTTTTCCGAGGAGCCATATGAGCCGGACTACTCGGACTACGAGGACAAGTACGCAGATCAGTACGACGACGACGAAGACCACGGCAGCCGCAACGTAGGCTAGCCGGCTTCGGCCGTTTCCTCCCGGGACGCGAGTCTTCAACTGCAGCACGTCCTGTGCGCCGATCCCTGTTGACCGCACTGCGGCAAGGCGCCGTCCTGTCATGCTCTTGACGACGACGTACACGCTTATGCCCGCAAGGGCGGACAAGCTTTGCCGCCCTTGCGGTGACAGCCCTTAGAGTTCCTGCAGCAGGATGGGATCGGTGGTCGGCTGGGGGGAGCCCCCGGCTGGTTCTACCGTGAGTCCCACGTGGGTCGCACCTGAAATGTCCTCCAGCATGTTCATGCTGGTTTGCCCCGTGGCTTCGATAAGACCTGCAGGTATGGCCCCCTCGCCGGAAATCAGCCACAGTTCGTATGTGCGGTCCTCCGCCAGCACAGGCAGGCCTTCTGTGATCACCGCTGCTTTGCCGTTTTGGGCCGAGACCGCGATGTTGACCACCGCTCCGTCCGGCAAACGGCCCGGTATCACCTTTGAATCCCGGGCCATCAGGACGGACAGGACTTCAGCCTGCTGGTCGGCGAGAGCCTGCAGGTGCTGCTCGGTCTGTGCCTGGTCGTTCGCCAGGCCCACGGCCCAGCCGCCCAGGGCGGCCGCGGTGACCAGCAGGATCCCCGCCGCGGCGCCCAGCCACCGAACCGCCGTCGTACTCCCGGGCGCAGCGTTCACGCGGCCGACGCCGGTTTCCCCGGCCTTCCGACGGCCGCCAAGGTCCGTCACGACCGCATTCACCGGCACCTGGCGGGTGTTCCGGATGGAGGACATGACTTTGTCCTTGAGCTCCGGCGGTGGGGCCACGGCGGGAGTGCCGTAGGCCAGCAGGGCCGCGGTCTCGCTGAGGCCGCGCACCTCCTCGCGGCTGTCCTCGTTGAACAGCGCGTGGCGTTCGAAGGCCGCGCGCTCGTCGTCGTCCAAGGCATTGAGGGCGTACGCGCCGGTCAACAGATGCAACTGCTCGTCCATCACGCCACTCCCAACTTGTCCCGTAAGCGGATCATTCCGTCCCGGATCCGCGTCTTCACTGTTCCCACCGGAATATGCAGCATGGTGGCCACCTCCCGGTGCGTATGGCCGCCATAGTAAGCCAGCCTGATGGCTTCGCGCTGGTTGTCCGTCAGCGCATCAAGCGCCTTGGCTACGCGTTCAGACTCGAGCCGAAGTTCCACCGTACTGGCGACGTCGTCGTAGCTCGCTTGGTATTCCTTGACCCCTTGCCGCAGGTCCCGGTCTGCGCTGGCCTGGCTGGAGCGGACCCGATCCACGGCCCGCCGGTGTGCGATCACCAATATCCACGAGAGGGCCTTGCCCCGATCGGCATCGAAGCGTCCGGCCTGCTGCCAGACCTCCACGAACACTTCCTGGGCGACCTCCTCGCTTTGGGCGGGGTCGCGGACCACCCGCCGCACCAAACCGAAGATCGTGGGCGCCACGGCATCGTAGAGTGCCTCGAAAGCGGCTTCATCGCCCAGTGCCACGCGGCGGATGAGTTCCTCCTGCGTCGCTGGTCCGGCCGGCTCCACCGACCGCAGCCATGGCAATCGCATGGGGTCAAGGCTCTCACGTCCGTCCGCCACGGTGCACCTCCTGACTCCTGGTTTCGGCAGATTTCGCCCTGCTGCAGCTGCCTGCTGTTGCCTGGCCAAGGTACGACGGCGGCTTCGGGCCGCCGTCGTACCTTCCCCCATCGCTCCCCCCAAGGGGAGGGCTTCGGCCTACTTGGCCGGCGGCATCAGCACCGAGTCGATCAGGTAGACGGTGGCGTTGGCGGTCTGTACGCCGCCGCAAACCACCATGGCGTCGTTGACCATCAGTTCATCGCCGCTGCCGGTTACCTCCACGGAACCGCCCTGCACGGTGGCGTGCTTGCCGGCAATGTCCTCCGGCGCCAGCTGGCCTTCCACCACGTGGTAGGTCAGGATGCCGGTTAACAGGTCCGCATCCGCCTTGAGCGTGTCCACCGTTTCGGCGGGAATCTCCTCGAAGGCGGCGTCGACCGGCGCGAAGACGGTGAATTCCCCGCTGTTCAGCGTGTCCACCAGATCCACGTCGGGATTAAGCTTGCCGGAGACTGCAGCGGTGAGTTGGGTCAGGATTGGATTGTTGGAGGCAGCGACTGCGACAGGATCGGTGGCCATTCCTTCGACCGAGCCGGCGCCGTCGGGAACCTGCGCTGCGTAGTCTGCGCAGCCGGGTCCCACCAGGTTCGCCATCGGGTCTCCCATGTCTGTGCCGGACCCTTCCGGCGCCATCGACTCGGTTGTCATGGAATCGGGGCCGATGGTCTCTTCGCTGGCGGCGCCGGGAGCAGCCGTCTCGCCGGAGCCACCGCAGGCGGTCAGTCCCAAGCCTGCAGCCGCTACGAATCCCAGTGCTGCAAACGTCCTGTTAGTGTTCTTCAACATGGCTTTTCTCCTTGCCGGGTCGGCGGCAACTGCCGCCCTGATCCCGGCCGTGAAACCCTCCGGGCTGTCACCATGTATTCGGAACGGGGGCCGGGGCCGGATTGGATATCGGGGAAAAGTTTTCGGCAGGGCAGGGCAGGGCAGGGCAGGGCTCAGGGCTCGACGGTGACCGAGATGGAATGCCAGCCGGAGGCGCCGTTCGGGATGGGGTCTGCCCGTTCGGGGGTCTGCAGCCCGTCGGCGGAATCGTAGGCACGCACCCGCAGGTAATGCTGGCCGGACTCCGCCTCCCAGTTGAAGGACCACTGGCGCCACGTGTCGACGGTGGCTTCGGCGGCGAGGACGGCTTCCCGCCAGGGTCCGTCGTCCACCTGTATTTCAACGCGTTCGATGCCCCGCTGTTGGGCCCAGGCCGTTCCGCCCACTGCCACCCTGCCGGCCGGCACACGGGCGAACGGCCGCGGTGCCTCGATCCGTGATGCCGTCTTGATCGGCGCGCGCTCGGACCACCCGCGGTCCGTCCAGTAGGCCGTCTGGTCCTGGAACCGGGTGACCTCCAGATCCACAACCCATTTGGTGGCCGACACGAAACCGTAGAGGCCCGGGACCACCATGCGCACCGGGAATCCGTGCTCCAAAGGCAGCGGCTCACCGTTCATGCCGACGGCCAGCAGGGCATCGCGGCCGTCCGTCAGCGCTTCCAGCGGAGTGGAGGCGCTGAAGCCGTCCGCGCTGGTCGAGAGCACCATATCGGCGCCGGGCAGCGGACGTGCCCGGTCCAGTAGCTGCGCCAGGGGGTAGCCGAGCCACGTGGCGTTGCCGGCCAGTTCGCCGCCCACCGCGTTGGAGACGCAGGTCAACGTCACCTGCGCCTCGACGAGGCGGGAGGCCAGCAGCTCGGCGAAGGACAGGGTGAACTCCTCTTCCACCATGCCATGGACCCGCAGCTGCCAGATCGCCGGGTCCACTTCCGGTACCGCCAGCGCGGTGTCGATCCGATAGAAATCAGCGTTCGGCGTCACGAAGGGGACAACGCCCTGCACCGGTGCCTGCACGCCCGGCGGCATGGCTTCCGCGGGGAGCGCAGGGGCAGGCAGGCGCAAGGCACGCCGGATCTCCTGGACGCCCCCGCGCACTCCCTTGAGCGCCGCGCCGCCAGCTGCCATGACGGCAGCGCCCACGCTGAGGACGGCGGCGGCGGCGAAGAAGGAGCGCCGGGAGGGCGGCAGCCCGCTACCCGTATCAGTCATGGGGGATTGAGGTGAAAGCCGGTGCATCAGCAGTCGAAGGGCGGCCAGCCCGGCCACGGTCCCTGCCGCCGTCGGCAGCAGATCGAGGAGTTCGGCGCCCGACCGGGTGATCACTGCCAGGGAGATCACGCCGCCCAGCAGCAGCACGGCGGCGGCGCCGTGCCGCCATCGGCGCCGGGCCAGCAACCCGACCGCGGCGGCCAGAACGGCCATCACAGTGGCCATCGCCACGATCAGGGCGGCCTTGTCAGCCGTACCAAAGGTGTCCACGGCGAAATTCTTCAGCCACGTTGGCGTGAAATCGATGAACGCTGCTCCCACGGCGACCAAGGGAGAAGCAGCAGGGCGGAACCACGTGCCCACCAGCTGTGCGGTGCCCAGCAGGATGCTGGCCGCAATGATTCCCGCGGTGGCCGCCGGAATGGATCGGGGCAATAGTTTGAGAGTCTTCACACCTCGTATTCGGAGCCGGAGCCGGCGCGTATTGGTCCGGCGCCGCAACCGTCCTGACCCATCCTGGGTTTGTTCCGAATCGCCAGGTGGCCGGCCTAGCGTGTCCCGTCCCAGACGGCGACGACCCTCCGGTGCTTGGCATCTCCATCGGGGCGCATGTCCACCAGCGCCGCCTGGCCCACGTGGACGGTGTCGCCGGCGTGGAGCCGGCCTTCTGCCTGATGGCTGACGTGCGGGCGGAAGTTCTCCCGCAGGTGCTGCGGACTCAGCAGGTGGACCTCATCGCCCAGCGCGTCGAGCAGGCTGTCGTGCAGCAACTGCAGCCGTGGTTCCGGCTCGACGAGCGAGACCGGCACCGATCCGCCCCGCCCGAAGAACGCCTCGGCACCGATGCACACGTCAAACCCCAGACAGCCGGAGAGCGCCGGGCCAACGCGCCCGCCGACGGCGTCGGCCGGCTCCCGGGTATCGAAGCGGGCCAGTGTGATGTGCAGCGGCCAGCGGCTGCGCGGGAACGTGTAGCCGGCGGTCACCGGCCTGACGAACGCCACCACCACGTACGCACCCATGCGTCCAGTGTGCCACCCGGGCCGGCCGGCCGGCATGCCGGACAAAACCGCCCCCGCACCGTCGCGTTCGCGGTGCAGGGGCGGTCCGGTGTGCGGGCGGGCTAGGCGTAGGAGTTCACCAGGTGGACGGCACCGCCGTCGACGCCCTTGGCGCCCTGGACATAATCGATGCCGCCGAGGGACGGGTCGGCGGGACCGACCTGGCCCATCACCCACGCGGGCACGCCGCGCTCATTCAGGCGCTGCAGGGCGGCATCGGCACCGGCGCGGTCCACAATGGCAACCATGCCGACGCCGAGGTTCAGCGTCCGTTCCAGGTCGGCCTGCGGGACGTTGCCCAGTTCGCCGATGAGCTTGAAGATGGCCGGCAGCTCCCAGGTGGAACGGTCCACGGTTGCCATGAGTCCCTGCGGCAGCACGCGCGCGAGGTTCGCGGCCAGGCCGCCGCCGGTGACGTGGCTGAAGCCGTGGACGCCGGCTGCTTCGTAGCGTGCCAGGTCCAGGCAGTCCGCCGCGTAGACGCGGGTGGGCTCCAGGAGTTCCTCGCCCAGTGTCCGGCCGAATTCGCTGACCTGCCGGTCCAGCGCCCAGCCGGCATGGTTGATCACCCGGCGGACCAGCGAATACCCGTTGGAATGGAGGCCCGAGGAAGCCATGCCGATGACGACGTCCCCGTCCTTGACCCGCTCCGGGCCCAGCAGGTCGTCGGCCTCGACCAGGCCGGTGGCGGCGCCGGCAACGTCATATTCGTGTTCGCCCAGCAGGCCGGGGTGCTCGGCGGTCTCCCCGCCCACCAGCGCGGTGCCGGCCACCTCGCAGGCGGCGGCGATGCCGCGCACGATGTCGGCGATCCGCTCCGGGACCACCTTGCCGCAGGCGATGTAGTCGGTCATGAACAGCGGCTCCGCCCCGACCACCACGATGTCGTCCACCACCATGCCGACCAGGTCGAAGCCGATGGTGTCGTGGATGTCCATGGCCTGGGCGATGGCGACCTTGGTGCCCACTCCGTCGGTGGAGGTGGCCAGCAGCGGCTTGCGGTACTTCAGCAGTGCCGAAACGTCGTACAGGCCGGCGAAACCACCGACCCCGCCGATGACGTTGGCGTTGTGAGTGGCCTTGATGGCCCCCTTCATCAGCTCGACGGCCTTGTCTCCGGCCTCTACGTCGACGCCGGCGCTGGCGTAGGTGATCTGGCCCTGTTCGGGGGAGGTCATACTCGCTCTTTCTTGTCGTCGGCGGTCAGGAGCTTCTCCAGTTCCGAATCCGGCCCGGGGTCGCACGAGCCGTGTTCCTGGTCCGCCTCGCCGCGTTCCAGCAGGTTCTTGCCCAGGCGGTCGGCGGTGGGCAGTTCGATCGGATACTTGCCCGTGAAACACGCGGTGCACAGCCGCTCGCGGGGCTGTTCGGTCGCCTCGATCATGCCCTCTTCAGAGATGTATCCCAGGCTGTCGGCGCCGAGTGACGCCCTGACATCTTCGACCCCGATGCCGTTCGCGATCAGCTCGGCCCGGCTGGCGAAGTCGATGCCGTAGAAGCACGGCCACTTGATGGGCGGAGACGAGATGCGCACATGCACCTCGGCCGCACCTGCTTCACGCAGCATCCGGACCAGGGCCCGCTGGGTGTTGCCGCGGACGATCGAATCGTCAATCACCACCAGCCGTTTGCCCTGCACCACCGACCGCAGCGGGTTCAGCTTCAACCGGATGCCGAGCTTGCGGATGGTCTGGCTGGGCTGGATGAAGGTCCGGCCCACGTAGGCGTTTTTGACCAGTCCCTGTCCGTAGGGGATGCCCGACGCCTCGGCATAGCCGATGGCGGCCGGGGTCCCGGATTCCGGCGTCGGAATCACCAGGTCGGCCTCGGCCGGGTGTTCCTTGGCCAGCTTCCGGCCCATTTCCACGCGGGCAGCGTGGATGCTGCGGCCGTTAATGGACGTGTCCGGGCGGGCCAGGTAGACGTATTCGAAGACGCAACCGGCAGGCTTCTTCTCGGCGAAGCGCTGGGAGCGCAGGCCGTTCTCGTCGATGGCGATGAATTCGCCGGGTTCGACTTCGCGGACGAAGGATGCGCCCACGATGTCCAGCGCAGCGGTCTCGGAGGCGACCACCCAGCCGCGCTCCAGCCGGCCCAGCACCAGCGGGCGGACCCCGGCCGGGTCGCGGGCGGCGTACAGCGTGCCTTCGTCCATGAAGGTAAAGCAGAAAGCGCCGCGCAGCTTGGGCAGCAGTTCCAGCGAACGTTCTTCGAGGGTCTGGCCCTCCTCGCCGGCCATGAGCGCGGTGACCAGCGCGGTGTCCGTGGTGTTGCCCTGCGCCAGCTCGCCGCGTTCGGGCTTGCCGAACTTCTCCAGCACCTTCTCGTACAGCTCGGCGGAGTTGGTCAGGTTGCCGTTGTGGGCCAGCGCGACGGTGCCGGTGGCGGTGGCGCCCAGCGTCGGCTGCGCATTCGCCCACGTGGAGCCGCCGGTGGTGGAATAGCGGCAATGGCCGACGGCGATGTGCCCGCTCAGCGTGTTGAGGGTGGTCTCGTCGAAGACCTGGGACACCAGGCCCATGTCTTTGTAGACATTGATGCGTTTGCCGTCGCTGGTGGCAATACCGGCGGACTCCTGTCCGCGGTGCTGCAGGGCGTACAGGCCGTAGTAGGTAAGTTTTGCTACTTCTTCGCCGGGTGCCCAGACGCCGAAAACGCCACAGGCGTCCTGGGGTCCCTTTTCGCCGGGGAGAAGTTCATGGGAGAGTTTTCCGTCACCGCGTGCCACCCGCCCATTCTCTCATGCACCCCGCCGCTCGGGCGCACCGAGGTGACCGGCATTACGGGCGCCGGTCGGCAGGTTACGCCCGGCGTTCGCCCTCGATGCTGCCCCCGGTTTCGCCCTCGGTTCCGCCCTCGGCCCCGCCCCCGGTTTCGCGGTCCCGTTCGCGGGGGACGGCGGTG
>NZ_JBNHGL010000127.1:0-8529 GCF_059091245.1 Arthrobacter sp. Y3225116 | reverse complement strand
CTCCGCCCGAGGTCCTGGCCGGCTACGAGGCCCGCGTTGTTCCCGGCGCCGGGACCATCACGCTGGAATCCGTCCAGGCCCGGGCCCGCACGGTCCGCGACCGGCTGCACCCTGAACCCCTCGAGGTTCGGCACCGGGCCGCGATGGAGCGCCGCACCGTTGCCTACCAGCCGCAGGATGACGGGATGGCCGAGCTTTACATCCGCACCAGCGCGGACAAGGCGCTGCTCGCCTACAACCTGATGCAGGCCCACGCCCGCAAACTCCAAACCGTTGAGGAGACCCGCACCCTGGGCCAGCTCCGCGCTGACGTCTTCACCGACATGCTCCTGCGCTACCCCGGCCACGCCTACCAGCCCACGGCCACAGTTACACCAACCGGAACCGCCGCCGGCGACACAGCCGCCACCCAAACAGCCACCGCCAACGGCGAAACAGCGGCCCACACCCCAGCCGCCACCCAAACAGCCACCGCCAACGGCGAAACAGCGGCCCACAACCCAGCCGCAGCCGGTTCGCGAGCAGCAACCCGTTCCGAAACTGCGGCCGGATCCGGGGCCGCAACGAACACAACGACATCGGCAACGGCAGCCGCTCCCGCAGCGGCCGCCACAGGCGCTCCACCGGGTACGGCACGGCAGGGGCCTTGTACCTGCGGGGGTGGGAACGTGACCGCCTCCGTTGCCGTGACCGCGCCCCTTGCAACCTTGCTGCGGCTTTCCGAAGAACCCGGTGACCTCACCGGCTACGGGCCCATCCCGCCCGACATGACCCGCGACCTTGCCGCGCTGGCCAAGTCCTGGTTGATCGTGCTCACCGATGACTATGGCAAGGCAACCGCCGTCGCCAAAGACTTGCGCCACCCGCCCGAATGGCTCAAACGCCTCGTCCGGCTACGCGACCGGCACTGCCGCGACTTCGGTTGCACCGTCCCGGCGGACCAATGCGAGATCGACCACACGATCGCATGGGAAGACGGCGGCAAAACAGTCCTGGAAAATCTCAGCGCCAGGTGCAAACCCGGGCACAAAACCAAACACAACGGCGGCGGAACCGTCACGCAGGACCCCGACGGGACCCTGCACTTCACGACCCGCTCCGGCCACACCCACACCACCACCCCCGACGAAGATTGGGCACTCACGCTCCCCTCGGCACCCGGGGGAGCTACGGAAAGCCCGGACGACCCGGCAATCGGTCCAAGGGGCGACGACGGCGACGACGGCGGCAACGGCGGCAACGGCGGCGACGGCGGAGACGAAGCCACGGACGGCCCATGGGACAACACCCAACCACCGTTTTAGACAGACACCCCGCCACCGTTCTTAGCGACCTAAAGCGAAACCCATAGCAAGAGGATTCAACAGTGACCAGGTATGCGAGGCCCAAGGCACGAATCGACGATGCGCTTCGGAAGTTCTTCGTCCAACAACGTCAGGTAAGACCAATCCAGCTCGACCGCTCACTGAGGTTGGAGGCTCACCTGAGGCGCTTTCTGGAGACCTGCGGTCCTGCCTACCTCTCCGAAGAATGGTGGATGATGCTCCAGTTGGAACAGTGCTTCGAGCCGCACGATGCCTTCGCACGGCTACTGCCCGCCGATTATCTGCTGCCACCGATGCATGAGTTCTTGTCACCTGACTGGCTCATGGATCACGGTACAGACCGGTTGGTGCAGGTGAACCACAGCTACCGCCTGGTCTGCTGGCTTTGCGGCAGCGGGCTGGTCAATCTTCGTGCGCTTCGCCCGAGCATCATCCGCTTCATGCTTCGGCATGACGAGCTTTCCGCACATTCCAAGCGCCGCGTGGAACGGCAACGCATTCCACGACCGGCAGGAGCACCGCAGGTCGACGCCCCGCAAGCTGACGCGGCGATCAGACGGGAAGACCTTCCCTAGGAGCATCCGAGCCAGACCGGGTCGCCGGATGTCCGAGGGCCTCCCGCACGGCGCGGCCTGGACGCACGACGCCGCGTGTGCCCCTCTTGGTGATCGCCAGTGCATCGGGGCGAGGGACGATTACCGCTGTGGACCGCCAGGCTTCCCGCCCCTACGCTCGTTGGTGAGCCCGGCTTGCAGCGGCATCCCGGCCGTTACCACCGGCACAAGCCCGGTGAAAGGTGGTTGCATGCGCACTCTCGGTGTCGAAGAGGAACTACTGCTGGTCGACCCCGCCACGGGCCTGTCGGTGCCGCGTGCGGCAGCCGTCATGGACCGGTACCGCCTCACGGCGGCAGAAGCCCAGGAATTCGGGCAAACGGGACCCGCCGCCGCCGCTGCCTCCTCCAGCCCAACGCTCGCGACCGAACTGCAGCAGGAACAGATCGAGGTCATCTCCCCGCCCCGCGCTACCTTGTCCGACCTGGAAGCCGAAATTCTAGCCGGACGAGCCTTGGCCGACGCTTGTGCCCGCGCGTCCGGAGCCAGGACCGTCGCGCTCGCCACATCGCCGTCCCCTGCTGCACCGCATCCAGCTCCTGATACCCGCGTCCAAGCGCTGAGGGCGCAGTTCGGCCTGACCGCAGAAGAGTCCTTGACCTCCAGCTGCCATGTCCACGTCAGCGTGGATTCTGAGGAGGAGGGCGTAGCCGTGCTGGACCGCATCCGGATCTGGCTTCCCGTACTCGCCGCCCTCAGCAGCAACTCCCCGTTCTGGCAGGGCCGCGACACTGGGTACGCCGGTTACAGAACCCAGGCTTGGTTGCGCTGGCCGGGCACCGGGCCTTCGGAAATCTTCGGCTCGGCTGCCGCGTATCACCGCTCGCTGAGGCGTGCCTTGGACAGCGGCGTCGTACTCGACCACGCCATGCTTTATCTCGATGCGCGGCTGTCCCACAAGCACCCGACGGTCGAGATCCGGGTTGCCGATGTCTGCCTTCAGGCCAGCGACACCGTGTTGATCGCCGGTTTGTCGAGGGCGCTCGTGGAGACGGCGGCGAGAGAGTGGAGGTCCGGGTTGCCCCCTGTACCGGTTCCGGCGTCGGTACTCCGGTTGTCCGCTTGGCAAGCCAGCCGCTGGGGCATCGCCGGTAATCTCCTGCATCCCCTCAGCGGCGTGCCTTGCCCGGCCGGCACCGTGATCTCCCTGCTCTTCGAGCACACCCGGCAAGCCCTTGCCGACGCCGGGGACGAGACCAGCATCAGGCTCCTATGCCAGGAGGTCCAGGCGCGAGGCGCGGGCTCCCGGCTGCAGCGCGAAGCCTTCGCACGCGGAGGACTCGTGGCCTTGGCAGGTACAGCGGCCTACTTCACCCACCTCACCCCGAAAGAACCTGCGCTGGCGGACGACGACCTCGTGTCCGAGGTGCCCGGGCATTCATAGGGCGCGCGCTTCCGCCGGCACCGGGCACCCCGTCCGGACGGCCGGACACCGGCTGCCCCGGGCGCTCACAAGCCGCCGTGGACTCAACCGGCAGACAGGAGACCAGGTAGCCCAAGCGACTAGGCGACCAGGAGGCCTGCAGCTACAGACTGCAGCCAATCAGAAGCGGCTCGGGCTGAAGCCGGATCCCAAAGAACCGTTCAACTCCGTCCCGGACTACCCGTGCAACCGCGAGAATATCCTCCGCGCTGGCGCCGCCGCGATTGGTAATCGCCAACGTGTGTTTGGTCGAAAGGGCGGCGCGGCCGCCCGCCACCTCGTAGCCGCTGAGGGGACCGTTCGACGTTCCCGAAAGCCCAAAGCCCTTCGAAAAGCCTGACTGGTCAATCAGCCAGGCAGCACTCAGCTTGACCTTGTCCCCGGCCGGCCAGCGTGGCGCGTTCGCCGGCAGTTTCGCCGCCGTGTCCATGTCGACAATGGGGTTCGTGAAGAACGAGCCCGTGCTGAACGTATCCCGGTCGGCTAGATCGTGGACCATGCCCTTGGAGGCGCGGAGCCGGAGTACCTCACGGCGAACGTCGGCGGCCTTGGCCACGGCTCCGACGTCGACACCCAGCACGCGTGCCAGCTCCGCGTAACGAACCGGAAGGCTCTGACGGCTGGGAGCCAGGCGGAACTCGACTTCCAACACCACGAAGCGCGGAGATCCATTGGACGTGCTCTGTTTCAGGACGGAATCCCGATAGCCGAAGGTGAGGTCGCGGTTCGCGAATTCCCGGACGAACCCGGTCTTGCGATCCCAGGTGCGGACCCGGACGATGGTCTGCGAGACATCGGATCCGTAAGCGCCGACGTTTTGAACAGGCGTTGCCCCGGTCAGTCCGGGAATACCGGAGAGCGCTTCCAGCCCGGTCCATCCGTTGTCGACCGTCAACGCCACCAGCTCGTCCCATGGCTGGCCCGCCTGCACCGTCAGCCCGACGGCGCCGTCACTCTCCCGGACGCTGTAGCCGCGGTTGGCGATGGCCACCACCCTGCCGGGGTAACCGTCGTCGGAAATCACGAGGTTGGACCCGCCGCCAATAACGAGCAGGTGGTCTCCGGACTCGTCGGCGGCACGGACGGCCTCGATGATCTCGGACTCGGAGCCTGCTTCGATGAATTGCCGGGCGGGACCGCCCACACCGACCGTAGTCAGCGGCGCAAGAATCGTTTCAGTCACGGGGTGGGCCTCTCCCCCGCCGGATGCGCGGTGCGGTTTACCAAATCTTGACGACCGCCTGGGCTTTGACCAGTACCTTCACGCCTGCGGCGGTCACGGTCAGGTCGACCCGCGCCGTGCCGTTGTCCTGGTCGATGGCCCCGATGGCGCCGCTGACGTCGATCGTGGCGCCGGGTCCGTCAAGATCCTCCACGAGGACCGGCTTGGTGAAGCGCGTCTGGTAGTCGACGACGGCGGCCGGGTTGCCGATCCAGTCCGTCACCAGCTGCACCGCGGCGCCCATGGTGAACATGCCGTGCGCGATGACGCCGGGGAGGCCTACCTGCTCGGCGAAGCGTCCGTTCCAGTGGATCGGGTTGAAGTCGCCGGACGCTCCGGCATACCTGACGAGGTCCGCGCGGGAAACCTCAATGCTCCGGGAGCCAATGTCCTGTCCAACGGTCAGCTCGTTCAGTTCAACGCTCACTGGCCTTCCCCTCTCACCAGGATCGACGACGTCGTGGTGGCCGTTTTCTCGCCCGCGACGGTGCTGATTTCCGCCCGGGTGGTGATCATGGCCCCGCCGCCCATGGCGCGCACCTGGTCCACGTGCAGCTCCGCGACCAGTTCGTCGCCGGCGACGATCGGCCGGTGGTGCACGAACCGCTGGTCCGCATGGACCACGCGGGAGAAATCGATGCCGGAATCAGGGTCCTCGATCAGCCGGGCATCCGCGCGCTGGGCCACGATGATGGCGAAGGTCGGAGGAGCCACCAGGTCGCCATAGCCCAGTTCCTGCGCGGCTTCGACGTTGAAGTGCGCAGGATGCGTGGCCTTGACCGCCGAAGCGAACTCCCGGATCTTCTCGCGGCCCACGGTATAGGCGGCGCCGGCCGGGTAGGTGCGGCCGGCGAGGTCGGGGTTGACCCCGGCATGTTCGGACATGGATCTCCTTCGGATGGAGTGGATGGGACTATCGACGCTTCGCTGGCCGCGTGCCCCGCGGGTGGGCGGTTGCCTGCCGGGCCCGGGCGTCGCGGAACCGGACCAGCAGCCCGGCCAGGTGGGTCAGCAAACCCGTAATGATGGCGGCCAGTGCAGCCCAGATCAGCCATTGGATGCTCGCCGACGCGGCGATGACCGACAGGAGGATTCCGACGCCGATCAGCACCATCGCAGAGATGACCAGCTTGCGGTACAGCGGCGAGCCAAGGTCCCAAGGATTCATACCTCAAGGTTACCGGCCACGCCCCCTGCTGGCCGAACCGCGGAGCCGTGCGGGACTCCGGGACTCCGGGGCTCCGGCAACGCCTGCCGTTCGCCTAGAACAGCTGTTCCTGAATGACGGGCTGCTCCGAGACGAAGTCGCCGACGGCGATCCGGCGGCCCTTCACCCCGCCCAGGTCCACCAGGAAGAGCGGTCCGCCATCCTGCAGCCGCGCGGCCGCGACGCTGCCCAGGAGGCCCTCCACGATGAACCCGTGGTCGCCCGAGGCAAAGCTGCCCGGATAACCCCTCTTGACGCCGTCCTGCAGAACCGGTGCCGCCAGCGCCGGAACCTGCCATTGTTCGTCGACGACGTCGAAGCCCTCCAGTTGCACGGCAGGCAGCAGTTCGCGCACAGTGGCAGCATGGCCGGAGTTGAGCCGGTCCACCTCGGGCAGCGGCAGCGGGGCCAGCAGCCCGGCGAACTTGGCGGCGCTGCGCACGGCTTGCGTCAGGGCGGTATTTTCCGAGACCGCGTCCTCGAGTACCCGCACCACCCGTCCGTCGCGCGTCCGGGCGACGTAACGGGCGGCCACTGCGCCTTGTTCGGCCAGCCGTAACGATTTCCGCACGTGGGCCGCCGTGCCCACCTTGCTGGCCCTGTTGGCAAACGTCGCCACATACAGCCAATGGGGTTGGGCGAGGTAGGCCAGCAGCCCCTCGGGTGCCCGGCCGCTGCGGTGGCTGTCATGCATGAAGCGCAGGTCGTCATTGAGGAAGCAGTTCACACATTGGTGACCCCGCTCCGCCGGAGCCTGCAGCCGGCACGGCACATGCGTGCGCTCCGCGGCAGAAAGTACCCGGTGGCTGCCCAGGCAGTAGCGCTGGGGGTCCACCACCCGGAAGCCCAGCCTCGACCCCCGCGTCACGGGCAGCTCCTCCGGCGTGCCGTCCGGAGCCGCCAGGCGCAGCCGGGGGCCCGCGGGGGTCCAGGCGATGCCGTGGGCTAGATACAGGGCGGGCATGGCGTCCACTCTAGTAAAGGAAGTGAGAGCTCCCCTGACCCGCCGGCTACGGCCCGCGGGGCCGGCCTTGGGGGTCAGCGGCGGGCGCCTTAACAGCCGAAGGGCCCGTCCGGAACCAAAGTTCCGATCGGGCCCCTCAGGATCTCGGTAGCGGTGCCCGGACTCGATCCGGGGACCTCACGATTATGAGTCGTGCGCTCTAACCAGCTGAGCTACACCGCCACGAATGGGAGCGCCCGCGCTGCGTCTCGCGACGCAGACGCGGGCTTTGCCATTCCGAGCCCCCCACCGGAATCGATCCGGTGACCTCGTTCTTACCAAGAACGCGCTCTACCACTGAGCTAGGGGGGCAACGGAGAAATACATTACCAGCAATTTGCCCCTATAAGAAATCGGAATCGTGCCCCGTGGTGAAGGCCACACGTCCGACGGCGGTCTCCTCCGCGGACAGCCCCGGGCGGCCTTCCCGGTGGTGTTTCGGGCGCGTGGACTGCAGCCAAGATCACACCGAGGCAGCCACCGGACGCGGACGAAAGGGTACTCTGGCGTCATTCGAAAGGACTCCACATGCAGGTTTCCCAGCCATGGGGCCGGGACGACATCGCCTCCCGGCTGCGCGCGGCAGGCTGCGTCTTCGCCGAGGAGGAGGCCGACCTGCTGCTGGCCGAGGGCGGTCCCCGGGAAGAAATTTCCGCCAGGGTGGAACAGCGGGCGGCCGGGGCGCCCCTGGAACAAGTCCTGGGCTGGGCCGGGTTCTGTGGCTTGCGCATTCGCGTTGCCCCCGGGGTTTTCGTCCCCCGACGGAGGACCGAGTTCCTGGTCCGGCAGGCCGGGGCCTTGGCCCCGGTGCCCGCCGGCGTCGTCGTCGATTTGTGCTGTGGTTCGGGGGCCGTGGCGGCGGCGTTGGATGGACTGCTCGAACCCGCCGAACTACACGCCGCAGATCTGGATCCGGCGGCGGTGGCATGCGCGCAGACAAACCTGCCGGCGGCACAGGTGCACACGGGCGACCTGTACGCCGCGCTGCCCGTGGCCTTGCGGGGCCGTATCGACGTCCTGACCGCGAACGTCCCCTACGTGCCCACGGGGGAGATCAAGTTGCTGCCGCCCGAAGCCCGCCTCCATGAGGCGTGGTGGGCGCTCGACGGCGGTCCTGACGGCCTGGCGGTCATGCGGCGGGTCGCGGAGGGGGCACCGAGCTGGCTCGCGCCGGGCGGATCCGTCCTGGTGGAATCGAGCGAGCGACAGGCGGAGGCAGCGGCCGGCGTCTTCGAAGCGCGCGGACTGGTGCCGGCCATCGCCCGCGCTGAGGAGTACGCCTCCACGGTGGTTTCCGGCACGCTGCCCGCTGGTTGAAAAGGGGGCCGGGTCCGCTGGCTGAAAGGGGCCGCCCGTTGCTCGAAGGGGCCGGGCCCGTTAAAGGCTTCCGGGGCACCTGTCCATGACAGATGCCCCGGAAGGGTTATGACTAGCTGGAAGCCGATCCGGCCAGATCAGCCGCGGGTGTGGCGCGGCTTGCGTGCGGCGCCGAAGCCGCGGTCGCTGCGCTCCCCGCCGAATCCACGGTCGGAGCGGTCGCCGCTGAAGCTGCGTTCGCCGCTGAAGCTGCGTTCGCCGCTGAAGCTGCGTTCGCCGTCGGTCTTATACGGACGGTCGCCCTCAAACTTCTTCTTGTAGGGGCGGTCGCTTTCGAACTTCTTCTTGAACGGCCGGTCCCCCCGGTCGCTGCGGAAGCCGCCGCGGTGGCCGCCGGCGACGTCGTCGCGGTCCCGGC
>NZ_JBNHGL010000126.1:0-8610 GCF_059091245.1 Arthrobacter sp. Y3225116 | reverse complement strand
TCATCCGGCGCGGGGCCGTCGCCCGGGCTGCGCTGGTCGACTGAGCCCGCCCGACGCCGGCTACGAAACCGCTATGGTTCCGCGGCGCCCGGGTTACTGCTCCATGGGCGCCTGACTTACTGCTCTACCGGTGCCGGAGTAGCCTCCGCAGCCGCGTCCACACCGGTCTCGTCCACCAGTTCCGCGCGGCGCCGCCCGGCGCCCTTGACGCCGAAGCGGTAGGCCACGAACAGCAGGGCGATCCACGCGCAGCCCACCACCAGCGCCACCCGCGTGTCCGGCATGATGCCCAGCAGCACCACGATGAACACCATGAACGCCAGCGCCAGGTAGGACGCCACCGGCCAGAACGGCACCGGGAATTCCGAGGCCGGCAGCCCCTTCCGCGCAATTTCCCGCTTCATCGCGATGTGGGAGAGCAGGATCATCAGCCACACCCAGACGGTGGCGAACGTCGCGATCGACGCAACGATCAGGAACAGGGACTCCGGCAGGAGCGCATTGAGCACGACGCCAGCCAGCAGCACCGCGGCCATCGTCGCCACCGTCATCCACGGCACCCCGTGGCGGGAGATCTTCGCGAAGGCCTTCGGCGCATGGCCCTGCTCGGCCAGCCCGTACATCATCCGCCCGGCACCGAAGGTGTCGGAGTTGATGGCGGAAATGGCGGCGGTGATCACCACGGCGTTGAGGATGTGCGCGGCCGCCGGGATACCCAGCATGTCGAAGATCTGCACGAACGGGCTGGTGGAACCGTCGATCCGGTCCCATGGCGAGATCATCATCAGCACGGCCAGGGTGCAGACGTAGAAGAGCAGGATCCGCACCGGCACCGTGTTGATCGCGCCCGGGATGGCCTTCTTCGGGTTCTTTGCCTCGCCCGCCGTGATGCCGATGGTCTCGATTCCGCCGAACGCAAACATCACGATGGAGAAGGAGGCCAGCAGCCCCCAGAACCCGTTGGCGAAGAAGCCGCCGGACCCCAGCATGGTCTCCAGTCCCGGGTTGGCTCCGTCCGGCAGCCCGAAGCCGAAGACGATGATCGCGGCGCCGCCGACAATCATGGCGATGATCGCCGCGACCTTAACCAGCGACAGCCAGAACTCGGTCTCGCCGAACACCTTGACCTTGACCAGGTTAAGGGCGGCGATGAAGAACACGACGGCGAGGATCCAGATCCAGCGCGGCACCTCGGGGAACCAGAAGCCCATGTAAATGCCGAACGCCGTCACGTCCGCGATCGCGACGATGGCCATCTCGAACGCGAACGTCCAGCCGGTGATGAACCCCGCGAACGGGCCCAGGTAGCGGCTGGCGTACTGGCCGAACGACCCGGAGACCGGGTGCCGCACCGCCATCTCGCCCAGCGCCCGCATGACCAGGAAGACCGCGGCTCCGCCGATGGCGTAGGCCAGCAGCACGGCCGGACCGGCGGCCTGGATCGCGGCGGCCGAGCCGTAGAACAGGCCGGTGCCGATCGCGGAACCGAGGGCCATGAAACGGATGTGGCGGACAGTCAGGCCACGCGCGAGCGCGGACGCGAGTTGCGGCATGGGAGAAACAACCTTGCTGGAGGGAGACGGCCGGTGTAGAAAATGCGGCCAATCAATTCTACGCCCCGCCGGCAAGCCGGCCGCACCGCGGTTCGATGGCCGGCAAGGGATCCGTCTTTTGCAGTGCACGGGTCGGCAATGGCAAAATTGTGGTGTCCACGACGACTAGGTCGCGGGCCTTTTGTGTCTTTTGATCTTGAGAGGATCTGATGTCCACTCCCGGTGACAGTCCGGGGCATAGTCCATGCCCCCTGCTGACCCTCGAAAATACTCCGAGAAAAGCAGCAGGGGGGTGTTTGTAAGTGGAACTGGTGTCGATCCTCGGCGGCCTCCTCCTGGTCGCCGGCTGTGGCTTGTTTGTTGCGGCCGAATTCTCCCTGATCACGGTCAATCGCAACGCGGTCAGGGACGCCGCAGCGGCCGGCGACAAGAAGTCCGTCGGCGTCTTGAAGGCGATGAACACGCTTTCCACCCAGCTGTCCGGCGCCCAACTGGGCATCACGCTGACCAACCTGGGCATCGGCTTCCTTGCCGAACCGGCGATTGCCGTCCTCGTACTGGGTCCCCTCATGGATGCCGGGCTGGCCGAGCCGGCGGCCCGCTCCGTTTCCATCACTATCGCCTTGGTCCTGGCGACCGTGTTGACCATGGTCTTCGGCGAGCTGGTTCCCAAGAACCTGGCGATCGCCAAACCGCTGGCCACCGCGCGTGCCGTCTCAGGCTTCCAGCGCGGATTCAGCGCCGCGACCAAGCCACTGCTCGTGTTCTTCAACGGCACCGCCAACAAACTGGTCCGCGCGATGGGCATCGAGCCGCAGGAAGAACTCGCGTCCGCCCGTTCCGCCGAGGAGCTGACCGTTCTGGTGCGCCACTCGGCCCGGCAGGGCGTACTGCCGGAGGAGACCGCAGAACTGGTCCGCCGGTCGTTCGCGTTCGGGGCCCGGCGCGGCCACGACGCCATGACGTCCCGTACCCGGATAGTCTCTGTCGCCCCCGATCAAAGCGTTCAGGAGATGCTGGCCATCGCCGCCGCCAGCGGCCACTCACGCTTCCCCGTCATGGAGCCCGGGTCCCATGAGGTGCTGGGCATCGTCCACATCCGGCGCGGCCTGGCCGTGCCCTTTCTCGACCGCGGCCGCCGCAGCGTCACCGAGATCATGGATGCCCCCACGCTGATCCCGGACACCGTTGAACTCGACGACCTGATGGACACGCTGCGGGCCGGCGGCCTCCAGATGGCGATTCTGATCGACGAGACCGGTGACGTGGCCGGTCTGATCACCTTGGAGGACCTCGTCGAGGAGCTCGTGGGTGAAGTCGTGGACGAACACGACCCCGACGACGGCAGCAGTGAACGCCTGCCCTTCGGCGTGTGGCGTCTCGACGGCGCACTGCGCCCCGATGAAGCGACAGAGATCCTCGGTCACGCCATTCCGGACGGCACCGAGTACGACACCATCGCCGGCCTGTTGACCCTCCATCTGGGCCGGATCGCCGAGCCCGGAGACACCGTCGAACTGGTGACGGAGCAGTCCCATGGCCACCCGGCAGCCAAAATCGAGCTGTGCGTCGAGGAGATGGACGGTGCAAGGATTTCGAAGCTCCTCGCCACCGCCACGCCCCTCGGCACCGAAGAAGAGGGCCGCTAAGTGGATGCCGCCGGAATCATCCTGACCATCGTCCTGCTCGCCGCGAACTTCTTCTTCGTCGGCGCAGAATTCTCCCTCATCGCTGCACGCCGAAGCATTGTCGAGCCCCGAGCAGAGCAAGGCGGCCGGGCCTCCAAGATGACCCTGTGGGCCATCGAGAACGTCTCGCTCATGATGGCCGGCGCGCAGCTGGGCATCACCGTCTGCTCCCTGGCGCTGGGCTACGTCACCAAACCCATGGTGGTTTACGCCCTTGAAGGGCCTTTCAGCGCCTGGGGAGTCCCCGCAGGCTTGATCGACCCGATCGCCTACGCCATTGCCTTGAGCGTCGTGACGTTCCTGCACGTGGTCCTCGCCGAGATGGTGCCGAAGAACATCGCCTTGGCCGGACCCGAGCGGATGGCCTTCGTCCTCGGGCCGGTACTGGTCGTCGTCGTCCGCATCCTGCAACCGCTGCTGTGGTGCATGAATGCCATCGGCAACGGGATCCTGCGCCTGTTCAAGGTCGAACCCAAGAACGAGGTCGCCAGCACGTTCACCCGCGACGAGGTGGCCGGCCTGGTCGAAGAGTCACGCGAAGGCGGGCTGCTCGACAAGCAGGATGAACGCCTCCTGCTCGGTGCCCTGACTTTCGAGGAACGGTCGGTCGAGAGCATCGTGATCCCGCTCAGCAAGGTCACCACCCTTCCGTCCGGATGCACCCCGGAGCAGATCGAACAGGTCGCCGCCAACGGCTTCTCCCGCTTCCCGGTTCAGTCTGCCACCGGGGAGTTGAAAGGATACGTCCACGTCAAGGACCTGCTCGGACTCGATGCAGCGGCCAGAAACCAGCCGTTGCCGGCCAGCCTGGTCCGCGACCTGCCGCAGGTGAACCTGAACGCCGCGCTGCGGTCCTCGTTGCACCGCATGCAGCGGGAAGGGGCACACCTGGCGCTTGCCATCGACGACTCCGGACGCCCGTACGGGATTGTGACGCTCGAGGACATGCTGGAAGAGCTCGTCGGACAAATCCGTGACGACAGCCGCAGCACCCGCGCCTGACGCTGCAGGGCAGACCTGAAGTTGCATAGAGGCGAGGCCGCTCCAATCCGCCGTGGGCTCGCCGAGTCGGCCGTTGAGCCGGACTCGGCGAGCCGTACTCCGAAGTTCGGTACGCCAGACCCTTGACCCCTTGTCGACCCAGGGACTAACCTGCAACCAAATGGTTGTAGATCAAGTCAGTGACCTCGAGTTGGACCGCCTTTTCCAAGCGCTCGCCGACGCTACCCGCCGCGACATCGTGGCCCGGGTGCTCACCGGCGAGTTCTCGGTGTCGGGTCTGGCGGCGGGGTACAAGATGAGTTTCGCCGCGGTACAGAAACACGTCGCGGTGTTGGAACGGGCTTCCCTGGTGGTTAAGGAGAAGCGCGGAAGGGAGCAGATGGTGCGGCCTCATCCTGAAGGAGTGCGAAGAGCGCGTCGCCTGCTCGACGAATACGAGATGCTCTGGCGCCAACGCGTTGACCGGATCCAGGACATTCTCGCCAAGGGATAGTAAGGACACCGTCATGCCGATCACCGACACCAAGCAGGACCTCGAGGGCCTGAAGTTCACCATCGTGGCCGAGTTCGACGCACCCGTCGAGCGCGTCTGGCAGCTCTGGGAAGACCCGCGCCAGCTGGAACGCTGGTGGGGGCCCCCCGAGTGGCCCGCCACCTTCGCCAAGCACGAGTTCACTCTCGGCGGCCGGGCCAGTTACTACATGACCGGGCCGGACGGCGAGACGGCCGGCGGCTGGTGGAAATTCACCGCCATCGAGGCCCCGCACCGGCTGGCCTTCGAGGACGGGTTTGCGGACGACGACGGCGAGCCGGTGGCGGACATGGGCACCACCTACGCCACCGTGACGCTGGAATCCATCGACGGCCGCACCCGGATGACCACCGAGTCCAGGTTCGAGTCCGCCGAGCAGCTGGAGAAGATGCTCGAGATGGGGATGGTCGAGGGGATGCAGGGAGCCATGGGCCAGATCGATGCCATCCTCGCCGAGCCCGCGTCGGTCTGAACCCGGTCGCCGAGCCCGCGTCCGTCTGAACCCGGTCGCGGACAGGCATAAGGAGACTGCGCGTGCGCCTGCACTTTCTGCGCCAGCCAGGCTCTCATCCCGGCCTCGGAAGCCGGTTCGTCCCGCGGGACTAGGTGAATTGACCTGTTCTCCTGGACGAGGTGAATTCGCCTGTCCCGTCGCTCGGTCAATGCCCCGCGACTCGGCGGCCTTCGTGGTTGCATACTGGAGTGCATGAGGGAAATCACTCGGACCTTTGCAGCGATTATCATCATCTACAATCCCAACAGCACCGGGGACGCACCGAAGCTCGCTGAGCAGTTCCGCGATGAGCTGCGAGGTCAGCTTTCCTACCGACCGGACATCGAACTGCAACCGACCGGCCATGCCGGCCACGCGGTCATGCTGGCCCGTGACGCGGCGGCCTCAACCCATGACGTTCTCATAGTGTCGGTCAGCGGCGACGGAGGGTATAACGAAGTAGTCAACGGTGTTATGCAAAGTGGTAACCCGGACGCCGTGTGCGCCGTGATGGCTGCAGGGAATGCGAACGACCACCGGCGGACCACTGGCACGATGCCGCTAGCGGAAGCCGTCGCCTTGGGACGGACGAGGCATATCGACTTGCTGCGCATCCACACGGGCCAAGGACCGGACGCCGCGGGAGAATATGCGCACTCCTACGTGGGATTCGGACTGACGCCGGTGATGGCCATCGACTTGGAAAAGGGGAGCAAGGGCGCGCTCAAGGAGATGTTCTCCGTGGTGCGTACGTTCTCGAAGTTTCAGCCGTTCGAAATCCGCCAAAGCGACGGAAAACGCCGGAAGTTCGACAGCATCGTCTTCGCCAACATAGCCGAGATGGCGAAGTACGCCACGCTCAGCGAGGCCGACGACAAACTTGCGGATGGAAAATTCGAAGTCATCATTTTCCCCCACATGTCCAAGTGGCGCGTACTGCTGAAGGCTCTGCGCGCCACTACCCAAGGGCTGGGGGACCAGCCAAGCGTGAGCAGCTACGAGTTCACCACGCTTAAGCCCCTGCCATATCAGGTCGACGGCGAGGTGAAATCTGTTGACGCCGGAACTTTCGTCAGGGTCGAGAGCGCCCCGGCCGCCCTGCCGATTCTCGGGTGAGGGCATTTTTGAAGGACAGTTGCTGCTGATGCACCGCAGTGGCCGCCCTCGGATGAGGAGGAACCGGACCGGCCGGCCGAAGGCGCTGCCACCGGGTCGCGGCCCACGCGGAGATTCGCGATGCGATGCGCGCAGGTACGGTCTGGGACCCCCGCGTGAGTAGGCTACACACATGGCCATCATTTACGACGCAGTGTTGAATCCCACCAAGCAAGAGCTGCTGGCGGCATGGGTGCCCGAACAGCCGTGGTTCCAAGAACTCGGGGCAGACGCCGCCGAACTGGAACACCTTGGTGCCTTCCGCTTCGACGATCCGGACGGGGAGGTCGGCATGGAAACCCACCTGGTCCGGGCCGGCAACGGTCCCGTGCTGCACGTCCCGTTGACCTACCGCGGCGCGCCCCTGCCCGGCGCTGAACAGTTCCTTGCCGGCACCATGGACCACTCGGTGCTCGGCGACCGCTGGATCTACGACGCCTGCGCCGACCCGGTCTATGCCGCCGCGCTGGCCACGGTCATCATCCAGGGCGGTTCGGGCGCGGAGGTGTTCCGCGACGTGGACGGAAAGCTCGAGCCGGCGACCGGCGCCCTCCCGGTGCGCGGCAGCGGCGGCCCCGGCGGCATCGTTCCCACCACGACGACGGCGGTGCCCACCACCGAGGGCAGCGTCACCACGATCGACGCCAACCCGCTGACGCTCACCGTATACCGCGCCCCCGGTTCCCAGGAGCGGCCGGCCACCGCCCTGACGCTGACCTGCTCGCTGCCGGGCCAGCCGCCGCTGATCCTCGCCTCCGCTTGGTGAAGCAGGCCCCGGGGCAGGCCTGGGGCCTGCGGCTTGCAGCCTTCCGCTACCGCTTCAAGGAGAGCCTCTTCCTCTTCCCGGCCGTGGTGATGCTGGCCGGCATCGCCCTGGCGATCGGTGCCACCGCGGTCGACAACGCCCTCGGCCACGATGCTGCCGTGCCGCTCACGCTGGCGATGAGCAGCAATGCCGCCACCTGGCTGCTGTCCACCGTCGCCGGCGCGATGATCACCACGGTCGGCGTCGTCTTCTCGCTCACCGTGGTCAGCCTGCAATTGGCCAGCGATCAGTTCTCACCCCGCGTCATGCGCTCGTTCATCCGGGACCGGCTGAGCCAGGCGGTGATCGGCCTGCTGGTTGCCACGTTCTTTTACTGCGTCCTCATCCTGCCGAGCCTGAGCGGGGAACCCACCGAGCCTGCGCCGCGCGTATCCCTGACGATCGCCGTCGTCCTCACGCTGGTGACGGTGGTGGGGATCATCGTCCACCTGGACCATCTCGCCCGGGGCCTGCAGGTGGGCAACGTCGCCCGTGTCATCGCGGTCGAGGGCCGAGCCGTCGTTGCCGCCCGCGACCGGGTGCCCGCCGGCCTGCAGCGCGTGGACCCCGCAGAGTTCCCTGTCCCCGAGGATGCCGCCGTCGTCCCCAGCCAGGCCAGCGGATGGGTCAGCCAGGTGGACAGCGGCCAGCTTCTGGCAGCAGTCCCCGCCGGTACAACGGTGCGGATGGAGACCCGCGTGGGGGCCTACATCCATGCCGGCGAGCCGCTGGTCACCGTGTGGCCGGCCCCGCCGGAGCGCAGCCGGGAAAGGCTGACCGGCGCGTTTGAAGTGGCCGCCGCGCGGACCATGCTGCAGGACGTCGACTTCGCCATCCGGCAGCTCGTTGACATCGGCCTGCGGGCGTTGAGCCCGGCCGTCAACGACCCCACGACCGCCGTGGAGGTCATCCTGCGACTGGGCAGCCTCCTGCGGGCGGTCCTGACCGCCCCGCTTGCTCCGGAGGCGCTCAGGGACGAAGCAGGCCGGGTCCTCGTGCAGCCGTGGAACCTGGACCACCGCGAATACATCAACCATGCCTTCGACCAGCTCCGCCAGACCTGCCTGAACCAGCCGGAGGTGGTCGCCGCGCTGCTTCGGGTCCTGCGCATGCTCACCGCGCACGTCCGTGCCGAGGGCCACGCCGAACACGCGCCGGCCCTGGACCGGCAGATGCAATTACTCCTCGAGGCACTGCGGGACCAGCCCGGGCTGCATCCCGAGGACCTCCGGCGCCTCGAGGCGCTTTCTTCCGACGAGACGGACCCCGCCGACCACAGCCACAGCCGGTAGCCCGGCGTTACTTCACGCCGCGATTCCTGCGGAGCACGACGGCGGTGGCGGCGCCGGCGGCGAGGACCAGAGCCGCGCCGATGCCCCAGG
>NZ_JBNHGL010000125.1:0-8672 GCF_059091245.1 Arthrobacter sp. Y3225116 | reverse complement strand
CGGCCGGCGCGCCGGCGCGCCGGAATTACCTCACACTCTTATGCCTTTTTGATCGGCCGCAACGCGCCTACCGTAGTGAGTGGAGCCGTTCAACCCGGGGCGGCGCCAGGATGGAAGGAAGTGCCATGACCGTGACTTCACACGTCAGCGAATGCGCAGTGACCAACTGTTCCTTCAACGATCACAGCGAATGCAACGCCGCCGCAATCACCGTGGCGGGCGGCGAGAACCACGCCGAATGCGCCACGTTCATCGATACGGGCGTGCACGGCGGACTCCCCAAGGTGCTGGCCAGCGTCGGCGCCTGCCAGCGGAGCGAGTGCACCCACAACGACCACCTGATGTGCCAGGCACCCGAAGTGCACGTGGGCCCCGGCGCGGACAACGCGGACTGCCTCACGTACGAACACCGGTAATGAGCCCCTCGCCCGGGTTCCGCATACCCCAGGCTCGGCTCCTCATCCGGCGACGCCGGCTTCATCAACACCGCCGTCATCCCCATCGACGGCGGCCAGCCGTACAAGTACTAATCCACACCCGCAGGCGGTGACCGGCACCTCGCCGGAGGGCGATCACCCCGGAGGACGACGGCGGCGCGCGAGCATCGCCGTCGTCGTTCCGTTTAAGGATGCAAGCGCCGTTCGGGCCACGGCCGAACCCGTGACCCCCATGCCCGCCCGGACTACCGCCTGTCGCGCGGGTTACTTGTTAGCTGCGTCATGTTTGCCGTACAGTATCTGCAACCGAACGGTTATTCAGTTATAGAACCCGGTGTTCAAATATAGAACACTGGCGACGGCCGCAGATGCAATAGAAGTGAGGACACCCGTGCAGTTCCACCACCACGGTTACGTATCCGGAGACCCGCGCGTCAAGCCGGCAGCCGGCGTAGGCATCGACCGCCCCGAGGAGCTCCCCGACGAGGTCGACGTGCTCATCGTGGGCTCGGGTCCGGCGGGCATGCTCGCGGCCGCGCAGCTGGCCCAGTTCCCGAACATCACCACGCGGCTGGTGGAGCGCCGGGACGGACGGCTGGTCCTCGGCCAGGCCGACGGCATCCAGGCCCGCAGCGTGGAGACCTTCCAGGCCTTCGGCTTCGCCGAGCGCATCACCGCCGAGGCCTTCTGGCTCACCGAGATGAACTTCTGGCGCCCGGGCACCGAGAACCCCAAGCACATCGTCCGCGGCGGCCGCGCGGTCGACGACGAGATGGGCATCAGCGAGTTCCCGCACCTGATCGTCAACCAGGCGCGCGTGCTGGACTACTTCGCCGAGGTCGCGGCCAACTCGCCCACCCGCCTGACGCCTGACTACGGCTGGGAATTCAAGACCCTCGAGGTGACCGACGAGGGCGACTACCCTGTGAAGGTGACGCTGATCCGCAGCGCCGGCCCGGATGCCGGCACCGAGCGCGTCGTGAACGCCAAGTACGTGGTGGGTTGCGACGGCGCCCGCAGCAAGGTCCGCGCCGCGATCGGCAGCACCCTGGCCGGTGACAGCGCCAACCATGCCTGGGGCGTCATGGACGTGCTGGCCCAGACCGACTTCCCGGACATCCGCACCAAGTGCGCTATCCAGTCGCACGACGGCGGGTCCATCCTGCTGATCCCGCGTGAGGGCGGCTACCTGTTCCGCATGTACGTGGACCTCGGCGTGGTGCCCGACGACGACAACGGCAAGATCCGCCAGACCTCGATCGAGCAGATCATCGCCAAGGCCAACGAGATCATGACCCCGTACACGGTGGACGTGCGCAGCGTCGCCTGGCACAGCGTGTACGAGGTGGGCCACCGCCTCACCGACCGGTTCGACGACCTGCTGCCCGAGGACGTCGGCACCCGCACGCCGCGCGTCTTCATCACCGGCGACGCCTGCCACACGCACAGCGCCAAGGCCGGCCAAGGCATGAACGTCTCCATGCAGGACGGTTTCAACATCGCCTGGAAGCTGGGACACGTGCTGGAGGGCCGCAGCCCGGAGAGCCTGCTCTCCACCTACTCCGCCGAGCGCCAGGTGGTGGCGAAGGACCTCATCGACTTCGACAAGGAATGGTCGACGATGATGGCCAAGAAGCCCGAGGAGTTCGCCGATCCCACGGAGCTCGAGGACTTCTACGTCCGCACCGCCGAATTCCCGGCCGGCTTCATGACCGAGTACGCCCAGTCGATCCTGACCGGCGCGCGCAGCCACCAGGACCTGGCCACCGGCTTCCCCGTCGGCAAGCGCTTCAAGTCCGCCAAGGTCTCCCGCGTCTGCGACACCAACCCGCTGCACTTGGGCCACCTGGCCGAGGCGGACGGGCGGTGGCGCATCTACGTCTTCGCCGACCAGGCGCAGGCCGGAGAGTCCGCGGCTGTGACCAACCTGTCCGAGTGGCTGGTGACCGCACCGGATTCCCCGCTCGCCGCCCGGCCGGAGGGCGCCGACCTCGACGCCTGGTTCGACGTGAAGGTGATCTACCAGCAGCATCACGAGGAGGTGGACATCAACGCCGTGCCCGCCGTGTTCAAGCCCGAGGTGGGCCCGTTCCAGCTGACCAACCTCGAGAAGGTCTTCGGCACCGCCAAGGACGAGGACATCTTCGACGCCCGCGGCATCTCCCGCGACGGCGCCATCGTGGTGGTCCGGCCGGACCAGTACGTGGCGAACGTGCTGCCGCTGTCCGCGACCGCTGAGCTGGCCGAGTTCTTCGCGCCCCTGCTGAAGGCCCGCGAGCCGCAGCACTGATCCACCCTAAAATGGAAGAACGACGACGGCGCTCGAGTGCCGTCGTCGTTCTTTTGTTGAGGACAGATCACCACCGTTGGCCCCGCGCTGCCCACCTGGCGGGCGCGGGAATGAGGAGATGGATATGAAACGGCCCGTTATCGCCGCCGCGGCGCTTGGCCTGATGCTGACTGCCTGTGCCCCGGCCCCCGGGACTACCTCCGCCGGGGAGGCCACGGACGCCGAATTCCTCGCCGGCTTCGGGCTTGAGGAGATGGATGCGGTTGGCATCATCGATCACCTCGACCGGCTGGACACTGCCGAACGGCCCGCCGACTTGATGGCATCTGTCCGGCAGGGCGATTTGCTGCTCACCGACGGCCACCACGAGGTCACACTGGACCTGCCCGCGGACCGTTCCTACATCTCGGTCGCCCCGTATCTCACTCAGACCCACGACTGCTTCTACCACAGCCTGACGACCTGCCTTGGCGAGCTGGGCAACGAGGATATGAGCGTCAAGATCGTCGACGCCGCCACAGGCGAGACGCTGGTGGATGAGCGGACGGAAACCTTCAGCAACGGGTTCGCAGGGTTCTGGGTTCCCGGCGACATCCACGGCACCATCAAGGTAACGTACGACGGGCACTCCGGCTCGACGGACTTTTCCACGACCGACGACAGTGCCACCTGCATCACGGATCTCCGGCTGACCTAAGGACGCGGGGCCCTTGCCGCCCTTCAGGCGGTTCGGACCCGCGGTCCGGCGTCGGCGATCCGGACGTACTACTGCCCGGAAGCCCCTGGACCCACCCGATCCGCTTCCGCTAGCCCTTGGCCTGCCGGCTCACCATCTCGTTGATCCAGCTGGGCGCATACGGGGACGTGCAGTTCGGCGGCGTCGGGTAGTCCTTGAGAACCCCGAGGCGTTCGCCGATGCCGATCGCGCGGGCGCGGTGCTCGGCGTGCTCGATGCCGATCTGGGCGAGGGTGTGGTTCATCGCCCACTGCAGGCGGTCCGGCGCGTCCTGCATCTCCGCCTCGACGGTGTCCAGCAGTCCCTCGAGGTCCAGGCCCTCGGGCTTTTTCGCCACCCGTTCGGTGGTCAGCGCCCACCCGGCACTGGCGACCACCGGGTCCGCGTCGCCGGTCCAGGCCACGCGGAGCTCCTCGGCGTGCGGACTCTTCTTGACCACGTAGTTCACCAGCCAGTCGTGCACCTTGGGGGCGCGCGCCTCGCGCAGCATGGCGTCCAGTTCGCCGCGCCCAAAATCCTTCGGCCGGCAGATCAGCAGGGCCAACAGCCGTGCCGCCGTGCTGCCCGTGGCCCACAGCCCGCACGCCAAATCCTGCTGGGTTTTTAACCGCTTGGCGACAGCGCGCAGCTTGCCGAGGTTCACGCCGTGGTCGTCGCCGCGCTTCTCATTCGCCTCGCGCACCTTCGGGTCCTCAAGCGCGGCCAGCTCCGCCATCACCTCGGTTATCGTCGTCTCGGACATCCACCCTCCCGGTTACTCACGTCTGAGATCCAGCGTAGTGGTGTTTCAATCGCGGGCGCTCAGGTGCTCCAAGCCCCAGTCCCGGCGGTTCCACCATCACGGCCCTCACCAGGTCCTACTCCAAGGGCACCGGCGTCGAAAACGGCCTATATCCGACAGGACGACGACATTATCGGCCCGTTTCGACGTTTTCGGCCGCTGTCGATGGGATCAGGATGCAGAGCTGCCCTTGCCGGCGCATCTTCCCGCTGACGTGCGACAACGTGCACCACCGACGGCCACCAAAGCGCCTGCCTGACGCGGAATGGCGTATGGTCAAGGGTACGGAACAAAATCTTTGTTCCCGTTAGAGCGCAGCATTCTTGCTGGCGCCAAGGAGGCACTCATGGCCGACAAATCTCCCCGACAGACCGCTTCGAAGAAGTCGGGCAAGTCCATCAAGGAAAAGCGCAGCGACAAGAAGGCCAAGGCCGCCGGCGCCGCAGCCTCGGAGACCCTGACCTCCATCAAGAAGCGCTGAGGCTTTTGACTCTGCTCTCGCTCGGAGTCCTGGCAACGACGCGAAAGCCCGATGAGCGCAGGCTGGCCCTCCATCCTGCGCACATCGAGCGCCTCGACGCCGACCTTCGCGAGCGGATCATCCTCGAACGGGGCTACGGCGAGCGCTTCGGCGTTTCCGACGCGCACCTGGAACAACTGGTGGGACGGATCGCGCCGCGCGAAGAACTCATCGCAGCAGCGGACGTGGTGGTGCTGCCAAAGCCGCAGCCGGAAGACCTTGCCGAACTCCGTGACGGCCAGATCCTCTGGGGCTGGCCGCACTGCGTGCAGGACCGTGCCATCACCCAGCTGGCCATCGACAAGCGGCTGACGCTGATCGCCTTCGAAGCGATGAACCACTGGGCCGCGGACGGCAGATTCGCCCTCCACGTCTTCCACAAGAACAACGAGATGGCCGGCTACTGCTCGGTGCTGCACGCGCTGGAACTGGCAGGATCCACCGGCGACTACGGCCGCCCGCTCACCGCCGTCGTCATTGGTTTCGGCGCCACCGCCCGCGGCGCGGTCACCGCGCTGAACGCGCACGGCATCCACGACGTCCAGGTCCTGACCAACCGCGCGGCGGCCGCCGTTGGCTCCCCGATCCACTCCGCCCGGATCACCCAGTTCGACCAGGACGCCACCGCCCCGCATCTCAGCCACGTCATCACCGACGACGACGGACGGGTGCCGCTGGCTCCGTTCCTCGCGGAGCGGGACATCGTGGTCAATTGCACGCTGCAGGACCCCAACAACCCGCTGATCTACCTCGACGAAGCGGACCTGGACGGCTTCCGCCCGGGCAGCCTGATCGTCGATGTCTCCTGCGACGAAGGCATGGGCTTCAGCTGGGCGAAGATGACGACCTTCGCCGAACCCACCTTCGAGGTCGGCAACCACGTGAGCTACTACGCCGTGGACCACACGCCGTCGTACCTGTGGAATTCCGCGACTTGGGAGATCAGCACGGCCCTGATCCCGTTCCTGCGCACCGTGATGAGCGGACCCGACAGCTGGCTCGAGGACGACACCATCAGCCGGGCCATCGAAATCCGCGAGGGCATCATCGCCAACCCGGCGGTTCTCGCGTTCCAGAACCGCTCGGACGAGTACCCGCACCTGCCTGCTTAACGACGACGACGGCGGGCCGCGGTTGGGCGGTCCGTCGCCTCGGCGACGCTGATGGCGGCTGCGGACCGGGCGGTCGGTTGCCTCGGCGGCACACCGCGCGGAATAAGTTGATGCTTCAATCGATTGCACCAAGCAGAGGCAAAGCCTTTTGAAAGACATCACGCCAACGTAAGGACAGCATGAAGATCGGAATCATCGGAGCCACGGGCAACGCCGGACGCGCCCTCTTCCACGAGTCGGCCAAACGCGGCCACCAGACAACGGCCATCGTCCGGAGCGCCGCCAAGGCCGCGGAGGTCCTGGGCGCGGACGCCGCGGTGCTGGAACGCGACGCCTTCTCCCTCGGCGCCGAAGACCTGGCCGCCTTTGACGTCGTCGTCAATGCCTTCGGCACGGCTCCGCACGAGGCCTACCCGCACGTCGACCTGGCCCGCTCGCTGGTCGAGCTCGCCGGGGAAACCACTCCCCGTCTGGTCTTCATCCTGGGCGCCGGCAGCCTGACCACCGGCGACGACGACCACCTGTTCGTCGAGGACATCCGCAACATCCCCGGCGCCGAGGCGTGGATCTCCATCCCGGAGAACCAGCTGAAGGAACTGGAATACCTGCGCGGTGTCACGGACGTCGACTGGGTCGGGGTGTCCCCCTCGGCGCTGTTCACGCCCGGCGACGCCACCGCCCCGGTGCTGGGTACAGACCGGCTCCTCTATGCCGGCGACGGCGAATCACACACCACCACCGGCACGATGGCCGTGGCCATCCTGGACGAGATCGAAGAGCCCGCGCACCGGCAGACCCGCTTCACGGTCAGCGACAGCTAAACCTCCCCAGCCACAACACGACGGCCGCCCTCACTGGTCCGTGCCCGGGCATCCTGTCCGGTCGCCGGCAGCGCGGCGGCCGTCGTTCGCCGTCTCGACCGGCCCTGTCCACCAGCCCCCGCCCGCTGGAAGATCAGCGCCGCTGCCCGCGGTCGGTCCGGCGTGTACCGGCACCGGCCGGTGCTTTCTTCTGCATGGCCAGCAGCCTCGCCAGCGCGGTTGACCGTTCCCGCCTTCTGCCCCTGCAGCAGTCAGTGCCGCTGTCGTCCTTCTGGCCTGGACCCCCTAGCCTCCTCGGCATGTCTCAGCAAATTCACAGCCCGACCGGGCATCGATCCCGGCCGCGCGTTCGTTGTTGAGGAGACATCACCACAGGAGAGCAGGGAATTTTTGCCCACGGAAACCGGACGCGGCCGGCGGCGGCACTCGCGGAGAACTGTCGTTATCCTCGGCATCGATGGAGCCGGGAAAACGACGGCCGCGGCCTCGCTCGTCGCAGTTGAGCGGGCGGCGGGCCGTTACGCGCAGTTAGTGCGGAACCCGGCCGGACGGCGCTGGCTGTCCCGGAGTGCTGCACGCCTCGGCATCGGCATTACTCCGCGCTGGGCCAACCGGTTCGAGTCGATGGTGCGCATTGTGAACGTGCTGGGTGCCCATCTCCGGGCGGCAGCGTTCCGCGGGACCACTGTGATGGACCGGCACCTGCACTGCCAGCAGGTCCTTCGTGACGTGCGCGGCCTGCCGCCGGGAGGCGTCCTGCCCTGGCTGGTCCGAGTCCTGCCTCGACCAGACGCCGTCGTGCTGCTGGATCTGCCCGCCGAGGCCGCGCACACCCGCATCATCGCGCGGGAGTCGGCGGACTACCTCCGGGCGGCACGTAGCGTCTACCTGCGAAGGGCCGGGTCCTTGGACTGGCAGGTAGTCGACGCGGCCGGGTCCCGCAGCGACGTCCTGCGCCGCGTCATGGAGGCTGTGTCCCCGCCTGCCACTTAGCTGTGCGTCTCCTGGCCCATGGGGAGTCGTCCCCATTCAGTTCCGCGTTCCCGCATGGGACAGTGTGAGCAAACGGTTAAGCGGGAGGGACAGGCGGATGGGCAGCTGGCGGATCAATCCGAGGCAGCTCCACATGATTCTGGTGGACGTGGCCGCGGACGGCCAGTCGCTGGACAAGGCGGCAGGCGACACGGCGGCGGCAGGCGACGAGGCGGCGTCGTCGTTCGGCAGCGCCACGGAGGTGGCCGACGCGTTCGCGGGGTTTTGGTCGCCGCGCCGGGACGTGGGCCACCGGCTTGCGGGCCTCGTGTACAACAAGTCCCGGGTCGTCGCCGAAACGGCCGACCTCTACATCGAGGCGGACGGGCGGATGTCCGACGACGCTGCCGCTTTCGCCGAGTCCCTGAACGCCGGCCACTCGGCCGTCCTCACCCCGCGCGGCTTCGGGCCGGTGCCGGAGCCGTGACGGTGCGGCTGGGCAGCGTCCCGGAGATCAACGTCCCCTGGGACCAGCTCGGCGATGCGGTCCGGGAGATGTCCCTGCGCGCCGCGTCCGCCGCAAACTACCTGGTCGATGCCGGTGCCGCCTGGGCCGGGCTGAGCGTCGCTTATCAGCAACCGGACACCGAACTGGAGGTCCATTCCGCCCTGAACGAGCTGGACGCTCCCACGCGGGAATGGACCGCGGCGCTGGCCGCTGCCCGGGAAGCCGTCACGGCCTTTGTCTCCTCGGGCCGGGCGCTGCAGGCAGAAGCCGAAGAACTCGCGGCGGCACGCCCCGGCCTGGCCCGGGAGCTGAACGGCGCGGATTCACAGGAGGGCGACGAGACGGACCAAGCGGAGCAGCGGGCGGAGGCCTTCAACGGACGGGTCCGCTCCCTGCGGGCCGACTGGCAGGCGCTGGCCGCGGAGACCGCCGCGGTCCTGCGGGCCATCGGCGGCGGAACCGTCGAGTCGCTGCCGCCCACCCCGCTGCCGGCCG
>NZ_JBNHGL010000124.1:0-8675 GCF_059091245.1 Arthrobacter sp. Y3225116 | reverse complement strand
GCATTTCCTCTGCCGGCCGCGACATGCGGTGGATCTCGTCGAGGAAGAAGATCTCCCCCTCGGTCAACGACGACAGGATCGCCGCCAGGCCGCCCGCCACGGCCGAAGCCCACTGCAGAACGAAGCTGTAGCCGAACAGGAACGAGAACAGGATGTAGAACTTGGCCTCGAACAGGAGGCTGACCGCGAAGCGGAGCGCGGTGTCCGCACCGGATTGGAACTTTGGGTTCGAGCCGCCGGTGACGGCATACGGGTCGGCGAAGTACCAGATGTTCACGCACAGGATGCCCAGCAGCGCGAAGGCCCGCAGGGCATCAAGCTCGTCAATGCGGGCCGGGGACTTCGGGGCCGCAGGTCCGGTCACGGGTCCCGGCGGAGCTCCAGTTTCCATGTCGTCGTCCCGTCCGGGGGTGGGGTGCTCGCATCCGGGTCCAGTCTAGGGAGCCTGCCTGGCCGCCGGAACGGGCGGCAAACCGGGCCAAGGCGGACGGAGCGCGAACGAGGGGTCGCCGAAAGGGGAAGCACCTCGTTGAGGCGAGGCACCGCCGTCGTTATGCGGCGTGTTGCGGACGACACGCCGGTTCGGCGGGAAAAAGATGAATAAGTTCCCGGGCGTGGCTAGGCAGAAGCGGGAGCAATCGGGTACGTTGGACGAGTCCGATTGAACTTTCTCAATCAGGAGCTTCAACTCGGACGTATCTATTGGCGCTATCAGGAAAGGGAGGTGGGAATCGTGAATATGACCAAGACGCCGGGCGGAGTGTTTAACTCCTTCGCCGCGCTCCGACGACCCGCCTCCGCCATTTCTGCGCAGTAGAACTTCGCTGATTGGGCCGGTTCAAGTCTTGAACCGCTGCCGTCTGTCAATCGCCGCACTTCTCTAGCTCCCCCGCGCGGAGGCCTCACCTTCCGCCTTGAGGACTTCGCTATGAGCACCCTTACCGCAATACCCGCTGCCGACGCGGCGACCCCCGCTGCTGCTTCGAGCACGGCCACCGGCCCCGCCCCGACAACGGCAACCCCCTGGATACCGCCATGCGTCCTGCCCGAAATCCAACCCATTCCGGAGAAAACTTCGCCCACCCCAGAGAGGAACCCCTCATGAAACCGCTGGATGCAGCCGTGCTGCCGGCACCGGAACGATCCGTCCGTCCACCCGAGCCGGCGCAGGCCCGGGAAACGGAGCTGCGCGGCCACGGCGAGGTGATCACCGCCGGAAGCCTGCGCGGCCTTGACACCGGCGGCGACGGTCCCGGCGACGCCGGTGCCATGCCCGGGGGTGCGGGCTTCGCCGTGCCGGCGCCGGACAGCCCGAAACGCTCCGCGGCAGCGGGCATGCCGAATTTCTTGGCCAGGCAGGAGGTGAATGCCATGATCCGCAAGCTCCGCCAGAGCGTCTCGCTGTGGGAACGAATACAGAACGTGGGTGTTGACGAACAGCGCTTGGAACAGGTGCGCGACGAATTGCTGTCGCACCGCCAGCTCATCCGCTGAGTTCCAGCCGGCACGTGCAAATAAATACGCCGTCCTGTAGGGGACACATCCGCGAGGAGGATCCGATGAGTCGCATTGGACCCGATGTAGCTTCAGGCCCGCGCCCGGGTTGCTCCAGGCGCGGGCCTCGGCCTTTAAGCACCTCCGCCTTTAAGCAGTCGCCGCCGCTCCAGTGCCGTGGTGTTTCAGTGAAGATCGGCCTCCCGGAGGTTGCGCGGCAGCGTCGTCTCAGTGGCGCCTGACCGTCGCCGGCTAGATGAAACGTTTTGCGTACGATCACTAAGTATGCTTATGGTGGGTTCATCGCAACCTGAGGAGGCAACATGATCGGTTTCATCATTGCAGGGCTGGTTATCGGAGCACTCGCCCGCCTTATCAAGCCCGGAAAGCAGAACCTGGGGCTCGTGGCCACGCTGCTGCTTGGCATAGTCGGAGCAGTCATCGGTGGTGTCATCGCAAACCTGCTGGGCACAGGCGACATCTTTGAACTGAACGTACTTGGATTCATCGTCGCCGTCATTGCCGCGGTACTTCTGATCGGTGTGGCAGAAAGCCTGTCCGGTCGGCGGGCCGTCCGCCGCTAACGGCGGCAGATAGACACGAAAATGGCCTGCCGCGCGATCATCGCGCGGCAGGCCATTTCCGTTCCTCGGACAAAGAGCTGGACGCTTCAGGGGCCATTCGCATACGTGCTTCCAGCCAGCACACCAGGCCTCGTTCTGCGCTTCTCTTCTCCCCCGGAGGGGACCGGTGACGGCGGCCTTTTCGGCTGATACGTTGGCTGTGGCGGTACTGCCGCCTGTATGGCCCATGTGAGGAAGAAGGACGACGATGTCTGCACCGGCTCCGCTGACCGACCTGGAGATTGCCCGCCGCGCCACTTTGCGGCCCATCACCGCCATTGCCGACGCCGCCGGCATCCCGGCGGAGGCTCTCGAGTTTTACGGCAGCTACAAGGCGAAGGTTGATCCCGCCAAGTTGGGGGATGGCCACAAGGAACCGCGCGGCCAGGTGGTCCTGGTGACGGCGATGTCGCCCACGCCGGCGGGTGAAGGCAAATCCACGCTCACGGTGGGCCTGGCCGACGCCCTGGCCAGGGCCGGGCATAAGACCATGGTGGCCATCCGCGAACCTTCGCTCGGCCCGATCCTGGGGATGAAGGGCGGTGCAACCGGCGGCGGCTATTCGCAGGTGCTCCCGATGGATGACATCAACCTGCATTTCACCGGGGACTTCCACGCCATCACCTCGGCGAACAACGCGTTGATGGCGCTGGTGGACAACCATATCTATCAGGGCAATGCACTGGGTATCGACCCGCGCCGGTTGACGTTCCGGCGGGTCCTGGACATGAACGACCGGGCGCTTCGCCAGGTGGTGATCGGTCTGGGCGGGCCAACGCAGGGAGTGCCGCGGGAGGCGGGCTTCGATATCACCGTCGCCTCCGAGGTCATGGCGGTCTTCTGCCTGTCGTCCAACCTCGCCGACCTGAAAGCCCGGCTGTCCCGAATCACCGTCGGCTACACCTACGACCGCAAGCCGGTCACCGTGGCGGACCTGGGTGTGCAGGGCGCGCTAGCCATGCTGCTGAAAGACGCGATCAAGCCGAACCTGGTCCAGACCATCGCCGGCACGCCCGCCTTCGTGCACGGCGGCCCCTTCGCCAATATCGCCCACGGCTGCAACTCGCTGCTGGCCACGCAGACCGCCCGCCGGCTCGCCGACGTCGTCGTCACGGAAGCCGGCTTCGGGTCCGATCTGGGCGCCGAGAAGTTCATGGACATCAAGGCGCGCGCCGGCGGTTTCGCCCCGTCCGCCATCGTGGTGCTGGCCACCATCCGGGCGCTGAAGATGCACGGCGGCATCCCGAAGGAGCAGTTGAAGGAACCGAACCTGGAAGCCGTGCAGGCCGGCATCGCCAACCTGGAGCGCCACGTGGACAACGCGCTCAAATTCGGTGTCACGCCCGTGGTGGGCATCAACAAATTCACCACCGACAGCCCCGAAGAACTCGACTGGGTGCTGGACTGGTGCCGGCAGAAGGGTGTCGAGGCGGCTATTGCCGATGTCTGGGGCCAGGGCGGCGGCGGCCCCGGCGGCGACGCGCTGGCGGCGAAGGTGGCGGACGTCCTGCAGCAGCCGCAGTCGTTCTCCCCGTTGTACGACCTTGACCTGACCGTGGAGAAGAAGATCGAGACCATCGCCCAGCAAATCTACGGGGCGGACCACGTGGAGTTCACCAGCCCGGCCCGCAGGCGGTTGGCCGAGATCGAGGCGAACGGGTGGGGCAAACTTCCGGTGTGCATGGCCAAGACGCAGTATTCCTTCACCGACAACCCTGCGGTCCTCGGCGCTCCGAGCGGATTCAGCATCACGGTGCGCGACCTGATCCCGAAGACCGGGGCGGGTTTCATCGTGGCGCTGACCGGCGACGTCATGACCATGCCGGGCCTGCCGAAGGAACCGGCGGCCGGCCGGATGGACGTGGACGACGACGGCGTCATCACCGGACTCTTCTAGCCCGCGCCGCTGCGGCCTGGCTGCGGCGGCCGCGGTCTAGAACAGCCGCCGCAGCACGGGAATCCGCAACGCAACCAGGGTCAGGGCGAAGGAGCAGGCCGTGGCCACCGAGAACTTCAGGAACAGGAGCGGCAGCGTCGGCTCCCGGTCCGGGAAGACGTGGAAGGTGAGCCACGTCAGGAACAGGTAGTGGCACAGGAACACGCCGAACGAGGCATTGGACAGCTGGACGAGCAACCGGCCCAGCCAGCCCGGCGGCTGCCATCCGGCCAGCAGGTGGTACACGGCGGCAAAGATGCACAGCGCCGCCGCGGTGACACCGAGCCCCACGTAGCTGGACGGCGTGACGACGTTGAGCAGCGGCGTGGAATCCTGGTTGATCCAGTGCCAGATGTTGAAAACGGAGAGCACGACGGCGGCGCCTCCCGCCGCCGCGGCGGCACCGCGCGGGAGGCGCACCTGGGTGAGCACCCAGCCGGCCATGAAGTACCCCAGGTAGGGAAACCACTGGGTCAGGACGTTCCAGGGGTACTGCCAGCCCCACTCGTACTGGATGCTGGCGGCCTGGAGGCTGAACAGCGCGAGGGTCAGGACCAGCACGCCGCCGGTTGCGGCGGCGGCCCGCCGTATTGTCACCCGCTGCAGGTAGCGGGCAAGCGGTGGTGCCACCAGGTACAGGCCCAGGATCAGCCACAGGAAGTACAGGTGCGGGTACACGTGGGTGTCGAAGACGGACACCAGCACGGCGACCGGTTCGAGTTCGCGCCCGAGCATCAGGTGGCTGCCCAGGAAGATGTAGGCCAGGTGCCAGGCCACGAGGGCGGGCAGCAGCCGCAGGGCGCGTTTGCGGTAGAACGCCAGCGTGCCTTCCTTGTGCGTCCGCGGCGCCAGCACCAGGGCGCCGGAGATGATGACGAAGACCGGCACCACCCAGATGAAGGCTATGTCGATGATCGCCGCCCAGATCCAGTCCGGCTGGTGGCGGCGGTCGTCGTCGCCGGCCAGCTCGCCGAAGGAGTGGATGACAACCACGCCGACGATGCTGACGATGCGCAGGATGTCCAGCGCGTAGTTGCGGCGGCGGAGGGGGGCCGGTCCTCGGAGCGCCCCGGCGGGGGACAGGGAGGGGACGGCCATGAGCCCAATCTACCCGGAAGCCGCCGCCGGCTGGCAAAAAGAAGAACCGGGGCGGACCCCATTGGGCCGGCCCCGGTTCTTGCGGTGCGTCTTAGCGGTCGGAGTCGCCGCGGATGAAGGCTTCGACCTTCGCGCGGGCGGTGTCGTCGTCGTACTGCTCCGGCGGCGACTTCATGAAGTAGCTGGACGCCGAGAGGATCGGTCCGCCGACCCCGCGGTCCAGGGCGATCTTGGCGGCACGAATGGCGTCGATGATTACGCCGGCCGAGTTGGGGGAGTCCCAGACCTCGAGCTTGTATTCAAGCGAGACGGGGGCGTCACCGAAGTTGCGGCCCTCCAGGCGGACGAACGCCCACTTGCGGTCATCCAGCCAGGACACGTAGTCCGAGGGGCCGATATGCACGTCGTCGTCGCCGAGCACGGCCGACGTGTTGGAGGTCACGGCCTGGGTCTTGGAGATCTTCTTGGATTCCAGGCGCTCGCGCTCGAGCATGTTCTTGAAGTCCATGTTGCCGCCGACGTTCAACTGGTAGGTGCGGTCCAGCACCACGCCGCGGTCTTCGAACAGCTTGGCCATCACGCGGTGGGTGATGGTGGCACCGATCTGGCTCTTGATGTCGTCGCCGACGATCGGAACCCCGGCCGCGGTGAACTTGTCGGCCCATTCCTGGGTGCCGGCGATGAAGACCGGCAGTGCGTTAACGAAGGCGACGCCGGCGTCGATGGCGCACTGCGCGTAGAACTTGGCGGCCTTCTCGGAGCCGACCGGCAGGTAGCAGACCATGACGTCCACCTCGGCCTTGCGCAAGGCAGCGACCACGTCCACGGGCTCGTAGTCGGACTCCACGATGGTCTCGCGGTAGTACTTGCCCAGACCGTCCAGGGTGTGGCCGCGCTGGACCTTGACGCCGGTGGCCGGAACATCGGCGATCTTGATGGTGTTGTTCTCGCTGGCGCCGATAGCGTCGGCGAGATCCAGCCCCACCTTCTTGCCGTCAACGTCGAACGCGGCGACGAACTGCACGTCGTCGACGTGGTAGGCGCCGAACTCAACGTGCATCAGTCCGGGGATCGTTGCGCTCGGGTCGGCGCCACGATAGTAGTGGACGCCCTGGACCAGCGAGGCCGCACAGTTTCCAACACCGACGATCGCTACCCGGATGGGGTTCTCTGCCACGGTTCTCCTTCGAAACACTTCTGTAGGGCCGCCGCGCCGATGGCGGGCAGCCTATCCAGTCTACGCCGTGTTTCAACACATTGCCGGGCGCGTCCATTCCCGAAACGGTACGGAGCGCGGGTTAATCGCTCAGGCGGGCAGCCGCCGGGCGTTGCGCAGCCGCCGCACCAGCCTCAAGGCCGGCGCGGGCAGGACGGTGCGCAGCCTGGAGCGCAGCTTGCGCCGCTGCACCGCGGCCAGGCGATCCGGATCGGTCGAGAGCTTTCCGGCCCTGGCGCGTGCCGCGAAGTTGGCCAGCACCTCGTCCAGCCGCACCGACTGGGCGTGGAAATAGTTGTCCCGCAACCAGCGCGGGTCGGGATGCCCGAACCGGCCGGCCACCAGGTCCTTCAGGTTGCCGACCAGCCCGGAACCGTCGAACACCTTGTTCAACATCTGCTCGGAGAGTCCGAAGTCGTCCAGGATGAGCACCGGAAGGCCGGCGTCGAGCGCTTCCAGGGCCGCGGTGGAGCTGACGGTCACCATGGCGGCTCCCGGGGTCAGCTGGTCCGACATGGGGCCGGTGCAGAACTGCAGTTCGTGCCCGCCCACCGCCCGCGCCGCCACCAATTCAGACCACAACTGGTCGAACGGGTACTGCTCGGTGTGCGTCTGCGGCTCGCCCGCCCAGGCCCGCAGCTTCACCCGCACCGACAACTCCGGCCGGCGCCTGGCCAACGCAGCGAGGGCCTGCAGGATGGCCACGCGCTGCTCCCGCTCCACCGGAACCTTGGCCTGCGGCGCAAACACCACCGAATCCAGCGGCGTCTGCTGTGGCTCCGGACGCCCGGCCGAGGCCAGGAACGGCAGCCGTGACACCAGGATCCGCTGCGGCAACCCCATGGCGTCGGCCAGGTCGCTGAACGCCCGGCATTCGGCGTGGCTGTGGGTGATGAACGCGTCCCCGAGCGCCCGGTAGTTCAGCGCCTTACGGGTGGCCGGGAAGGCCACTCCCGGCAGCGCGGACACCAGGGCCGGCCGCCGCGGCATCCGGGACGCCTGGGCGAAGATCTCTTCCACGATGGGTCCGGTGGCTGCCGCCAGCACGACGTCGGCACCCGCCAGCGCGGCCCGCAAACCCGAGGCGGGAATCACCCGCGGCGCCTTGCCGGCCAGGAAGGTCCCGGCGGTGGCCGCCTGGGTCTGCTCCAGGGTCGGAAGGATGGGGGAGCGCACCAGCAGCACCTCACGCTCCCACCCGGCGCCGACGGACTCCAGCGTGGCGCAGGCGAACTTCAGGTAGGAGTCGCTGTCGGCGACTGCCAGCAGACGGAACGGCTGGGCCGGGTGCTGCCCGCCGGCGACGGGCGCGGCGGAATGCCGCGGCTCGGGGGCCATCACTTGCCTCCGTCCCGCAGGGAGCTGCTCAGGTGCCGGCGCAGTTCTTCCGTTGTCCCGGGCAGCCACCAGTCGTCCGGTACCGGCTGCCCCTTCAGCGGCACGCCGGACGGGGCCAGGATCAGGCGCAGCGAGGCCAGCACCGTGGAGGGCAGGGCGCGGACTGCCTGCCCGGGCCGGAGGCCGCGCAGGCGCATTTCCACCGGAATGGTGTGTTGCTTGACGTGGATCAGCGGATGCTCCGCCAAGGCGCCGAGCAGTTCCGGCTGTTCCCGGCGGTGCGGGAAATACGCCACCGGGCCGTCCTCGGTCAGCGACCGCACCCACTCCAGGTAGGGCTCCGCCCGGATCAGCCCGTCGGCGGGCATCGCCGAACCCACCACGATGGTCGGCTCACTGATGTTCTCGGTGACAGGCTGGGTGCCCAGCCACTCGAAGCGGTGCCGTTCCAAATGCCCGCCGAGGGCCCGGAACTTCTTCTCCACCGACGGCTGCACGGTCAAGGCCGTGAACACCAGCAGCCGGCCCTGGCCGGCCATTCTCCGCAGGGTCCACCAGGTGGCCAGACCCAGCGCCTTGCGACGGGTGGTAGGCACCGCCCGCGGCCGGATCAGCGGGACGGGCCGCACGCTGACCAGCATCTGCAGCAGGCTCAGCGTCGCCAGGCCGTCGTCCACGATGACCAGTTCGTCCGCACCCACGCCGCGCAACAGTTCCGCCTGGACCTTGCCGGAGTAGGCGTCGCCGGTGACCCAGCGGTCGAGCTTTTTGTTGCGCACCGCCGGGAGGGCGGCCGCCGGCGGCGCGAACCGGACGCCGCTGGGCACCTGTTCCATCAGCGACTGCAGGGTGCTGTCCATGCCGACGGCATCACTGCGCGGGTAGATGAGCGTGTCCCGGCCGAGCAGCCCGGCGCCGTGCGCCTCCACGGCGCTGAGCAACTGCAACGGCGACTCGGCCCAGACGGCGG
>NZ_JBNHGL010000123.1:0-8741 GCF_059091245.1 Arthrobacter sp. Y3225116 | reverse complement strand
GAGCAGGGGCCCGAGCACCGGGTCGGCACCCAACGCAGCCGCCACCCGCTCCGGTTCCAGGTCCAGGTCGAGCCAGCCGCGCACCGCCGTCGTAAGCTCCCTCAGGACGGCGGGGGAGTCGCTGCCGATGTCCAGGTCGACGGCGTCGGGTGACAGGGTGGCCGTGACCGGCACCGGGCCGGCGCCGGTGTTGAACAGGCGCGTGCAGGTGCCCGCCGCCACGTCGACGGTTTCGAGGCCGGGTACCGCATGGGCGGCCAGGGCGGCCAGCGCGGCCGGGGAGTCGAACGGCGGAAGCAGCGGCAGGCCAACCCGCATGGGTCAGCGGGCCTTGACCGCCAGGACCGGACAGTCAACGGTCAGCAGGATCTCCTGGGCGGTGCTGCCCATGATCAGCTTGCCCACCGGCGAGCGCCGGCGCAGGCCGATGACCAGCAGCGAGACCGAGAGTTCTTCAACCAATTCCACGATCTCGTCCACGGCGTCCTTGCCGCGGACATACTGCTTGAACTCTGCCTGCAGGCCGGAATTGTACAGTTCCTGCTGCACCCAGGCCGCGTCGTGGGCGTCCGAGAACGACTCGTCCTTCTGCGCCCCGCCCGGGCTGGCGTTGACGACCACCAGCTTCTCATTGTTCTGCGTGGCCATTTGGATGCCCTTGCTCAGGGCCGCACGGCCCTCGGGACGCGGGGCGTAGGCAACAAGAATCGTCAACGTGCTCTCCTTACCGGATAACTCCTGCGGTGCCGGCTCCCGGTCGAACATGCACGTCCGGTTCCCCCGAAGCCAGCGGGTGCACATCATTGTGGCACGCATCCCACGGTGCGGCGGATGCGTGAAGTGATTGTGAAAGCCGGTGCTAGTCCCAGACGCCGGAGGAGCCGCGGCGGTGGCTGTCCACCAGGTGGGTGTCGATCATGCCGATGGCTTCCATCAGGGCGAACATGGTGGTGGGGCCGACGAAGGCAAAGCCGCGCCTGCGCAGGGCCTTGGACAGCGCGACGGACTCCGGAGATGTGGTGGGCACGTCCTGGATGTGCCGCGGCTCGGGCGTCTCCTCCGGCTGGAACGACCAGACGAAGTCGCTCAGGCCGCCTTCTGCGCGCAGGGCGATGGTGGCCTTCGCGTTGGTGATGGCGGCGCGGATCTTGGCCCGGTTCCGCACGATTCCGGCGTCCTGCATCAGCGCCTCGACATCGTCTTCGGTGAACGCGGCGACGGTATCCACCTGGAAATCATGGAACGCTTGCCGGAAGGCGGGCCGTTTGCGCAGGATCGTGGCCCAGGAGAGCCCGGCCTGGAAGCCCTCCAGCGTGATGCGCTCATAGACGCCTTGCTCGCCCCGGACGGGCATGCCCCATTCGGTGTCGTAGTACTCGCGCAGCAGCGGATCCGTGGCGGCCCACGTGGGCCGGGCCAGGCCGTCCTCGCAGAGGACTACGCCGGAAGCGGTTGTCTCCATGATTCGATTCTCTCCTACCGTGGCGCGGCCCGCAGGCCCGCCCCGCATGCTGTGGAAAACCGCGGACCCTCATGCCAGGCCGGTCACCCGCATGGTCAGGTTCAGCCGGCCGCCGGTCAGCCCGCAGGCGGGATCGGCCGTGCCCGGGTAGATCCTGGGCACGCCGTGGTAGGCAAACCGGGCCGGCCCGCCGAAGACGAACAGGTCGCCGGACCGCAGCCGGACGTCCGTATACGGCTTGGTCCGCGTTTCGGTGTTGCCGAAGCGGAACAAGCAGTCGTCACCCACGCTGAGCGAAACCACCGGGAAGTCCGCCTGTTCGTCCTTGTCCTGGTGCATGCCCATCTTGGCGGTGTCGTCGTAGAAGTTGATCAGGGCCGTATCCGGCTCGTAGCCTTGCGCCGCGGCCGGATCCCCCGAGGCGTCGGCCAGCGCCCGCCGGCCCCAGTCGGCGAGCCAGCCGGGGAACTCCAGCACGCGCGCGCCGTTCACGTCGTCGGCGGTGCGGGTGTACTTATACGGCGCCCAATGCCAGCCCAGGCACAGCGTCCGCACGCTCATTTCGTGGCCGCCCGGCAGCTTGGCGGCACGGTAGGGGACCGGTCCGCGGCCGAATTCCCGGCAGGCCCGGACCAGTTCCCGCTGCCGTTCCACGGTCAGCCAGCCCGGCACATGCACCGCGCCCGGCGCGATCTCGCGCCGGCCGGCCGGAGCGTGCTCGAACAGGGTGCTCACGCCGCTGCCTCCAGTTGCAGCAGGTAGGCCTTGGCCTCCGGCCCGCCGAGGTAGCCGCCGAAGGCGCCGTCCGAGCGCAGCACGCGGTGGCAGGGCACGACGACGGGCAGCGGGTTGGTGGCGCACGCGCTGCCCACCGCGCGCACCGCCTTGGGATTCCCGACCGCGGCGGCCACCTGCGCGTAGCTTTCGGTCCGGCCGTAGGGGATCTCGGGCAAGTGCCTGAGCACTTCCGCCCGGAATCCCTTGGACAGCCGGCGGTCCAGCCGGAGGTCGAAGGAGCGCCGCCGGCCGGCGAAGTACTCGTCCAGTTGCCGGGCGGCGGCCGCAAGCCGGGCCGGAGCATGCAGGATCCGGGGGCTGACGCCGGCTGCCAGCTCAGCCAGCACGGCATCGTGGTTTTCGCCCTCGAAGGCCACGCGGATTAGTCCTTCCTCCGTGGCTGCCAGCAGCAGCCGCCCCAGCGGCGTGTCGGCGGTGGCGTAGGCCAGGTCGAGGGATCCTTCGGCGGCGGCCTGATGTTCCAGCCTGGTGTGCAGCCGCTGCAGCAGCGCCGGATCCAGGCGGGTCAGCACGTCGAGCACGGGTCCGGGAGCGGCGTCCCGGGCCGCCGAGTGTGCGTTGGTCATCGCAAAACTCCTTCACTCGCGTGGTGTGCGGCCGCTCCCGCGTCCTGCTCCCGGCCGCCGCGGTACGACGCCCGCAGCTTGGCGATGCCGTCGGCGGCCGCGCGGCGGACGGCTCCGGTGGTGGAGCCGGTCAGTGCGGCGGCTTCGGCGTAAGGCAACCCGGCCAGGTAGTGCAGCGCGACGGCTTCGCGCTGCCTCAGGGGCAGGGCCGCGACGGCCTGGTGCAGTTCGTCGTCGTCATTCCCGGGGATTCCCAACGTCGACGGCGACTCGGGCAGATACCCTGCCGGCACCGGAGCGCGCTCCCGCCGCCGGACCACGTCAATGGCCTTGCGGTGGGCGATGGTGACCAGCCAGGCCTCATGGTTTGCGGCGGCGGGCAGCCCCGGATAGGCCCTGAGCGCGGACAAGAAGGTCTCCGACCAGGCATCCTCGGCGTCCGGCCCGGGGCCCAGCACCACCCGGCAGACGCGCAGCACGGTGGGGCCGTGGTCGCTGACCAGTTGCTCGAAGGGTTTCATCTGCACACCTTGTAGACGCCCGTCGGGCGCATTCCGTGAGGTGGGCATCAGAAAAGCTTGCCCGCTTTCACGTCCGCGGGCTCTTCCAGCTCCAGCAGGAAGCGTTTCCGTTCCAGCCCTCCGGCATAACCCACCAGCGATCCGTCCGCTCCGACCACCCGGTGGCACGGCACCACGATGGACAGCGGGTTGTGGCCGTTGGCATGGCCGACGGCCTGGGCCAGATGCGGGTCGCCCAGCTCGGCTGCGAGCTGGCCGTACGAGCGGGTCTGGCCGTAGGGGATGTGCCGCAGCAGCGCCCACACCTTTAGCTTAAAGGGGTCGCCCTTCGGCGCCAGCGGCAGGTCGAACCCGGTTCGCCGGCCGGCGAAGTACTCGTCCAGTTGCGCGGTGACGGCTTCGAAGCCGACGGTGGTGCGGTCGCCGAACGTGGCGGCAGCCGGCATCCGCTTGTGGCTTGGAAAGTAGAGCGCGGTCAGCGACCCGTCCTCGGCGACGGCCGTCAGTTCCCCGAGCGGGGTGTCGATGAGGGTGTGCACGCGGGTCATGGCGCTCCTTCGTCCGCTTTCATTCTCTCCCGTGCAGACGTTCCGGCGCGCGTTAAAGTGAGCCCGCGCTACTGTTCCGACTGCCTCCGGGCGGCGGCAGACCGGAGTTCCGCGTTCTTCAGGCGCAGGTAGCCGATCAGCAGGATCAGCACCCATACCGCCAGTACCGCCACGACGAGCGTGAACAACAAGGGCAAGAACCCAAGCACCGAAACCATTGTCACCGTGTGTCTCCTCGAGCCGTCCCGCCGAATGCGGACAGTCCGGGCCAGCCTACCGGCGTCCGGAGCGCCGGCCCCGTGGACACACCGGGGCGGGGCCGGTCAGCCGCGGTACCGGAACACCGTGTCCTGCCATTCCTTGTGCGCGGCCGGGTCGCTGCCCATGCTCACGTGTTTAATGTTCGTGTAGTCCTCCAGCGAATAGGCGGACATGTCCTTCCCGAAGCCGGACGCCTTGTACCCGCCGTGCGGCATTTCGGAGACGATCGGGATGTGGTCGTTAATCCAGACGCAGCCGGCCTGAATCTCGGCCGATGCGCGCAGCGAACGGGCCAGGCTGCTGGTCCACGCGGAGGCGGCCAGCCCGTACTGGGTGTCATTGGCCAGCGCGAGGCCCTCGCCGTCGGTATCGAACGGAATCGCGGTCAGCACCGGGCCGAAGACCTCCTCGCGGACGATTTCCGCGTCCTGCCCGACGCCGGTGACCAGCGTGGGGCGGTAGTAGGCGCCGTCCGCCAGGTCGGCGCCGGGAGCCGCGCCGCCGGCCAGGATTTTCGCCCCCGCGTCCCGGGCCCGGTTCACGAAACCCGCCACCTTGTCCCGGTGCGCGTGGCTGATTAGGGAGCCCATGTCGGTGGCGTCGTCGGTGGGGTCGCCCACCACCACGAGTTCCATCAGCTCGGCGACCCGTGCGGTGAAGGCGTCGAACAGCGGCCGCTGGATGTACGCCCGGGTGGCGGCGGTGCAGTCCTGGCCGCCGTTGATGGTGCAGCCGGCCACCGCTCCGTGCGCGGCGGCTTCCAGGTCCGCGTCGTCGAACACCACGAACGGTGCCTTGCCGCCCAGCTCCAGGTGCACGCGGTTTCCGCGCCCCGCGGCCAGCGCCATGATGCGGCGTCCGACGGCGGTGGAGCCGGTGAAGGACGTCATGGCCACATCCGGGTGGGTCACCAAGGCCTCGCCCGCTTCCCGGCCGCTGCCGGTGACGATGTTGACCACGCCGTCCGGTATTCCGGCCGCGGCCGCGGCTTCGGCGAAGATCAGGCTGGTGCCCGGCGTGAGCTCGGAGGACTTGAGCACAATCGTGTTGCCGGCGGCGATCGCCGGCAGGATCTTCCACGCCGCCATCTGCAGCGGATAGTTCCACGGCGCCACGGAACCCACCACGCCGATCGGCTCGCGCCGGATCATCGAGGTCCCGCCGGTGCCGTATTCGCCGGCCGCCACTCCCTGCAACTGGCGGGCCGCGCCCGCGAAGAACGCCGCGTTGTCGACCGTCCCGGGGACGTCGAATCCGGTGGCCAGGCGGATGCTCTTGCCGGTCTGCGCGGTCTCCACCGCCGCCAGTTCCGCGGCCCTGCGGTCCAGTTCGGCCGCCAGCTTCAGCAGGGCCTCGGACCGTTCGGCGGGCGTCGCGCCGGCCCAGGCCGGGAAGGCGGTCTTGGCCGCCGCCACGGCGTCGTCCACGTCCGCCCCGGAGGCATAGCCGATGGTCTCCGCGGCCTCGCCGGTGGCCGGGTTCACGCGCGTGGCGCGCTCTCCGCGGCCCTCGCGGAGCCCGCCGTTGATGTACTGGTGCATCCTTTGTCTCCTTTACGAGTCGAAGCCCATGCCGGCCGCGTCCATGGCTTTCAACCAGGGGCCGCGTCGTCCCCGGTTGCGGTCGGCGCGGATCAGGGCGGCGGTGGTGAGCTTGATGCCGAGCCAGGCGAGCGGCTCGGGCGGGAACGGCAGCGGCTTCCGCCGCACCAGCTCCAGCTCCGTCCGTTCCGTCGGCCGGCCGGACAGCAGGTCGAGCATCACGTTGGCGCCGAAGCGCGACGCTCCCACGCCGAGGCCGGTGAAGCCGGCGCAATAGGCCACCCGGCCGGCGTAGGCGGTGTCGAAGAAGGAGAAGAAGCGGCTGCAGGTATCGATGGCGCCGCCCCAGGCGTGGCTGAAGCGCACGTCGGCCAGTTGCGGGAAGGTGGCGGCGAAGTGGGCGGCGAGCCGGCGGTACGTTTCCGGGCGGTGGTCGTAGGAGTGCCGGAGCGACCTGCCGTAGTGGTAGACGGCGTCGTAGCCGCCGAACAGCATCCGGTCCTGCCCGTAGGCGTCGGTGGTCAGCCGGTAGTAATGGAACCGGTTGTCGTTGTCGGCGATGCCGAACCGCTCGGACCAGCCCAGCGATTCCCGTTGCCCGCCGGTCAGCGGTTCCGTCATCAACGCGTAGTCGTACACGGGGACGGTATGCAGCCGGGTGCGCGCCAGCAGCGACGGGAAGGCATTGGTCGCCAGCGCGACGCGTCCGGCGGCCACGGAGCCGGCGTCGGTAGCCAGCAGGATGGACCCCGCCCGCTGGGACAGGGAACGTGCCGGCGTGTGTTCATAAATCTCGACGCCGGCCCGCAGGCAGGCGTCGCGCAGCCCCCAGGCCAGTTTCGCCGGATGCACCATCGCCGTTCCCCGCCGGTCCCGCAACCCTGCCCGGTAGGCGGGGGAGGCCACCTGCTGTTGGACGGCGGCCTGGTCCAGGAACTCGAGCGCTGGGTCCTCGGCGGCCTCCTCTGCAAGCCAGCCGACGTGGTGCTCTTCGGTGGCCACGGACAGCGTGCCGGTGCGTTCAAAGCCGGCGTCGATCCCGTACCGGGCCAGGCTCTCTTCGATCTCGTCCAGGTTCTGCAAACCCAGCTTGTCCAGCAGTTCGTTTTCGCCGGGGAGGTGTCTTTGCCCGTTCGCGCTCCCGTGGGTCAGGCTGGCCTCGCAGAAGCCGCCGTTGCGGCCGGACGCGGCCCAGCCGATGCGGTTGCCCTCCAGGAGCACCACCGAGCGGTCCGGGTCGCGCTCCTTGGCCAGCAGCGCGGTCCACAAGCCCGTGTAGCCGCCGCCGACCACCGCCAGGTCCGCCGTTACCGTGCCGCGCAAGGACGGCAGCGGTGCGGGGCGCGAGGGATCATCCAGCCAGAACGGCGTCGGGGACGCCCCGGCCAAGGCGGCGTCGAGGCGTGCGGCCGGGATCTGCTCTTCGGCACGGTCGTAGAACGTTTTCATGCCGGCGCCCCCTGCCGTTCGAATACCGGTTGGCCGGCCACCAGGGTCATATCGGTGCCGACGGTGTGCAGTTCCTCCGAGGGAAGGCTGAACGGGTCGACGGTCAGCACGGCCAGGTCGGCCGGCGCTCCGGGAACAATCCGGCCGCCGTCGTCCTGGCGGTTCAGCCAGGCCGAGCCGGACGTGTAGGCGGCCAGCGCGGTCTCCAAAGACAGCGCCTCGTCCGGCAGCAGCGGCCCGTCGGAACCGTCGTCCGGGTGCCGGCGGTTCACCGCCACGTGGATGGCCTGCCAAGGATCCGGGCTGGACACCGGCCAGTCCGAGCCCATTGCGAGCCGGGCGCCGGAGGCGGCCAGGGAGGCGAACGGGTACTGCCAGCCGGCCCGTTCCTCGCCGATCAGCGGCACGGTCAGCTCGCGCATCTGGGCGTCGTTGCAGGCCCAGAGCGCCTGCAGGTTCGCGGTGACGTCCAGTTCGCCGAAGCGGGCGACGTCGGCGGGGTGGATGATCTGCAGGTGCGCCATGTGGTGCCGGCCGCTGCCGGGGCCGTTCGCGCGCCGGGCACGCTCGACGGCGTCCAGTCCCTCCCGCACGGCACGGTCGCCGATCACATGCAGATGCAGGTCGAATCCGGCGGCATCCAGCGCCGTCACTACTGCCGCCAGAACGTCCTCGGGAAGATACGTCAAACCGCGGCCCGCCGACGGACCGTCCGCCGCGTCGCCGGCGGCGGCAGGGCCTTCGTGTCCCGCCGCGCCGGCACAGGCGCAGGGCTGCAGGTACGGCTCCAACATGGCGGCAGTCCTGTTCTCCGGCACCCCGTCCACCATGATCTTGGCGCTGGTGGTGCGGAAACCGGCCGCCGCGTTCTGCTCCCGGCGGGCGATAAAGTTCGCGACCAGGTCGGGGACCGTGGCCAGGCTGGTGCTCCGCGGCACCCACAGGGCTCCGGCGGCACGGCCGGTCAGCAGGCCCTCGTCCAACAACGCCCGGTACGCGGCGCTGGCCTCCGGATAACCGGCATAGTCGCCCAGGATCGCTTCCTGCCATCCGGTGACGCCTACCGAGTGGAGGTAGCGCTGGGCCTCCAGCAAGCCGGCCCGCATGTCCTCGACCGTCGCCCGCGGGATGACCCGGTTGACCAGGTCCATGGCACCTTCGTGCAGGGTCCCGTCCGGGTTTCCGGAGGCATCGCGCTCCAGCAGGCCGTCCTTCGGGTCGGGGGTGGCGGCATCGATGCCGGCCAACTCCAGCGCACGGCTGTTGACCCAGGCACTGTGGTGGTCCGCGTTGACCAGGTAGACCGGGCGGTCCGGGACCACCGCATCCAGCGCCTGCCGGGTCGGATAGCCGCCCGGGAAATCCGCCTTGTGCCAGCCGCCGCCGGTGATCCACCCGCCGTCGGCGGAGGAGGCGAACGAAGCTATCCGGGCCAGCACCTCGTCGGCCCCGGCGCACAGGGACAGGTCGCAGCCCAACCGTTCCATCCCGGCCATCACGGCATGCACGTGGGCATCCGTGAAGCCGGGCGCCAGCAGTCGGCCGCGCAGGTCCACGACGGTGGCCTCAGGCCCCGCCGCCGCCCGGGCTTCGGC
>NZ_JBNHGL010000122.1:0-8791 GCF_059091245.1 Arthrobacter sp. Y3225116 | reverse complement strand
ACCAGCGCGAGGCCGAACCCCCGGCTGCCCGGCAGCGCGGCCTCCTTGCCCGAGACGCCCGGCTCGAAGATGCGGTGGTATTCCTCCGCCGGGATGCCAGGGCCGTCGTCCGCGACCGTGATGGTGCAGCCGGCCGGGCCGCTGGCGACGGCGACGGTGATGGTTCCCTGCATCCCCACGGCTTCGATGGCGTTGTCGATCAGGTTCCCGAGCACCGTGACCGCATCGGTGGTGCCGTCCGGGGCGAGCTCGGACGCCGGATCGATGAGCAACCTGATGTCCTTTTCGTCACAGATGGTGGTCTTGGCCATCAGCAGGCTGGCCGCGTCCGGGTCCGTGATACCCGGGGCCAGTTCGCCCGCCACCACCGACCCGCCGTGGCCGGAACGCGAGATGAAGTCCACCGCCTGTTGCGCGCGGCCCAGTTCCAGCAGGCCGGAGATCACATGCATCTTGTTGGAAAATTCGTGCGCCTGGGCACGCAGGGCCTGGGTGACATCCCGTGCGCCGTCCAAATCCTGCAGCAGCTGGTGCAGTTCGGTGCGGTCCCGCAGGATGAGGACGCTGCCCACACGTCGCGAGTCCACGGTGGCCGCGTTGGCCCGGGCCAGCAGCACCCGTTCACCGGCGAGGACCGTTTCGTCGGCGCCGCCGGTGGCCGCGAGCATTGCTGCCAGCTCCGGTTCCAGGATGGTGGTGGCTGGCTGGCCCAATGCGGTATCGGAGACCTCCAGGAGTCGTTTCGCCTCATCGTTGAGCAAGGCGATGCGCCCGCGGTCGTCGACGGCGACCACGCCCTCGCCGATGCCGTGCAGCATCGCGTCGCGCGTTTCGAGCAGGGCGGCGATCTCCTCCGGCTCGAGCTGATAGATCCGCCGCCACACCAGCCGCGAGATGTAGATCGCGCCGGCCGATCCGACCAGTGCCGCCGCGATGAGCCAGGCCAGCAGAACGGGCAAGTCGTCGTTGAGGTCATCGCGCAGCGTCGATTCCAAGGTGCCGACCGACGCGGTGCCGATCACTGTGCCGCCCGACCGGTCATAGACGGGCACCTTCACCCGCCACGACTCGCCCAGCGTGCCGGTCTGCCGGCCGACGAACGTCTCGCCGGACAACGGGATCGACGGGTCCGTGGAAACCATCTGCCCGATCAACGCCGGGTTCGGGTGGGAGTAGCGGATCCCGCGGTCGTCCGTGACCACCACATAGGTCACGCCCGTGGACTGCGCGATGAGCTCGGCGATCGGCTGGATGGTCTCGCTGGGGTCTTCGTCGTCGAAGGCGTCCACAATGGACGGCAGTTGCGCGACCGAGCGTGCCACGCCGATCATCCGTCCCTCGTAGGCGTCGCGGATCTGCTGCTCCTGCATCGAAATGGCGACCGAGCCGGCCACCAGTACGACGGCGAGCAGGATGGACAGCTGCAGCACAAACAGCTGGGTCCGCAGCGACAGGGATTGGAACACACCACCATTTTCGCACGCTGTTAGCTGCGCCACTTTGCAGCTGTTATCCGATGCCCCGGAGGGCGGGGCGCGGTCGTGACCACAATGACCAATACGGCCACAATGACCGCATTCTTCCCGCGCGGCGCACCGGTCCCTACGCTGGGGCGCACGGCATGGTGATGCCCATCACGCCGGCTGGAGGAGGAAGAACCTACATGAAGCTCGACCGTACGATGAGACGCCGTTCGGCCCTGGTGGCCGCCGCGGCAGCATCCGCCCTGGTCCTGGCCGCCTGCGGCTCCACTGGTGGCGGCGGGGGCGGTGCCGAAGAAGCCGGCATCGACAAGCTCAACATCATTGTCCCGGCAGACCCGGGCGGCGGCTGGGACCAGACCGGCCGCGCCATCCAAAAGGATCTGCAGGAGAACGACCTGGTTTCCAGCGCCTCGGTGGTCAACATCGGCGGCGCCGGCGGCACCAACGGGCTGGCGAAGCTGGCCACCGAACAGAACCCGGACACCCTGATGGTGATGGGGTACGTCATGGTCGGGGCCGTGGAAACCAACAAGTCGAAGAACCGGATCGAAGACACCACGCCGATCGCCCGGCTCACCGAAGAACCGCTCGTCGTCGTCGTTCCCGCCGACTCGCCGTACCAGACGATCGACGACCTGATCGCCGACGTCAAGGCCAAGGGCAAGGGCGTCTCCATCACCGGCGGGTCCGCCGGCGGCGCCGACCACATCCTGGCCGGCCTCATGCTGAAGGAAGCCGGAATCGGCGCCGACAGCCTGAACTACATCCCGTACTCCGGCGGCGGGGAATCGCTGGCGGCGCTGCTGGGCAACAAGGTCTCGGCCGGCATCTCCGGCGTGGGCGAGTACGCGGAGCAGGTCAAGGCCGGCAAGCTGCGCGCCCTGGCGGTCTCCGGCCCGGAGGCGGCGCCGCAGCTGCCCGAGGTCAAGCCGCTGAAGGAGCAGGGCATGGACGTGGTGCTCACCAACTGGCGCGGCGTGGTGGCTCCCGGGTCCATCGACGACGCCCAGGCGGAGAAGCTCACGGCGCTGATGACCGAGCTGCACGAAACCGACGCGTGGAAGGAAACCCTGTCCACCAACAACTGGGGTGACGCGTTCCTGGCCGGCGAAGAATTCGCCAGCTTCCTGACGGAGGACATCGAGACAGTCACCGCGACCCTGACGGATATCGGTCTCGTGAAGTAATCATGGCCTCTTCCACTACTGGAGCGGTCCGGGGCGGCACTGCCGCCCCGGGCAAGCCGCTCGGAGAAATAATCTTCGCGGCCGTGATCCTGAGCATCGGGATCGTCGGCTTCGTGGCCGGGGCAGGGATTGAAACGCCCGACTCGGCCAGCGACATCGGGCCCCGGGCGCTGCCGTACATCGTCTCCGGCCTGCTGGTGGCGGTCGGTGCCGGGCTGATCGTGCAGCTGCTGCGCGGCGTCACCGGCCAGGCCGAAGAGGGCGAAGACATCGATCCGGATGTCAAGACGGACTGGCTGACCGTCGCCAAGATGGCGGGCGCCGTCGTCGTTCATATTTTCCTGATCGTGCCGCTCGGCTGGCCGGTTGCCGCGGCGGTGCTGTTCATCGGCGCGGCGTGGGCGCTCGGTGCCAAGCCGCTGTGGCGTGCGGCCGTGGTCGGGGTGGTCATGGCGCTGCTGCTGCAGTTCGCGTTCGCCGGGCTCCTCGGCGTCTCGCTGCCTGCCGGCGTGCTCGAAGGGGTGCCGTTCCTCAATGGATAACTTCTACGCCCTCCTGGAGGGCTTCTCCGTGGCGATGCAGCCGATCTACCTGCTGTACGCCCTGGGCGGCGTCCTGGTCGGAACGGCGGTGGGCGTTCTGCCGGGTATCGGGCCGGCGATGACCGTTGCCCTGCTGATGCCGATCACCTACAGCCTCGAGCCGACGGCCGCGATCATCGTCTTCGCCGGCATCTACTACGGCGGCATGTATGGCGGTTCGACCACGTCGATCCTGCTGAACACGCCCGGTGAATCCGCGTCCATCGTCACCGCGCTCGAGGGCAACCGGATGGCCAAGGCCGGCCGCGGTGCCGCGGCGCTGGCGACGGCGGCGATCGGCTCCTTCATTGCCGGCACGGTCGCCACGGTGCTGCTAAGTTTCGTGGCGCCCTATGTGGCCGCATTCGCCGTGCAGATCGGTCCGGTGGAGTACGTCGCCCTGATGGTCGTGGCGTTCCTGACTGTGGGCGCGCTGCTGGGCGCCTCGGTGCTGCGCGGCCTGGCCTCGCTGGGGCTGGGACTGTTCATGGCGTTCATGGGCGTGGACCTGATGACCGGCCAGCAGCGCTACACCTTCGGCAGCCCGTTCCTGGCGGACGGGATCGACGTCGTGCTGGTGGCCGTGGGGCTGTTCGCGCTGGGCGAGGCGCTGTATGTGGCGTCCCGGCTGCGGCACGGGCCCGTCAAGGTCATCCCGGTGACCGGCGGCTGGACGTCGTGGATGAAGAAGGAAGACTGGCGGCGGTCCTGGAAGCCGTGGCTGCGCGGGACCTTCATCGGCTTCCCGATCGGCACCATGCCGGCCGGCGGCGCCGACGTGGCCACCTTCCTGTCCTATGCGTCCGAGAAGAAACTGGCCCGCGGCGCCCGGAAGAAGCAATTCGGGCGCGGCGCCATCGAAGGCGTGGCCGGGCCGGAGTCGGCCAACAACGCGGCCGCGGCCGGCGTGCTGGTTCCGCTGCTGACGCTGGGCATTCCGACGACGGCGACGGCGGCGATGATGCTGGTGGCCTTCCAGCGCTACAACATCCAGCCCGGGCCGCTGCTGTTCGAGGTCGAGGGTGCCCTGGTCTGGGCGCTGATCGCCAGCCTCTACGTGGGCAACCTGATGCTGCTGGTGCTGAACCTGCCGCTGGTGGGCATCTGGGTGAAGATCCTGCAGATCCCGCGGCCGTACCTCTACGCCGGCATCCTGGTCTTCGCGGCCATGGGCGCGTTCTCGGTGAACTTCACCCCGGTCGACGTGTTCGTGCTGCTGGTGGTGGGCGTGCTGGGCTTCTTCATGCGCCGGTACGGCTACCCGATTGCCCCGCTCGTGGTGGGCATGATCCTGGGGCCGATTTTCGAGAGCCAGCTGCGGCGTTCGCTGGCCATCTCCCAGGGTGATCCGATGGCGCTGGTGTCCACCCCGATCTCGGCCGGCATCTACGTCGCGCTGGTCGTCATCTTCGTGCTGTCCTTCTGGCTGAAGAAGCGCCAGCGCGTGATGGAATCGGCGATGCTCGACGACGAGAACCCCCAAGGCAAGGAGGTCAGCGCATGACGACGATAGTGGTGGGGTATGTTCCCAACGCTCTGGGCGACGCCGCACTGGCCGCCGCCATCGACGAGGCCGGCCGCCGGTCGGCGAAGCTGCTGGTGGTCAACACCACCCGGGCGGACCGGTTGGTGGACCCGACCTACGCCGACGCCGCCGACGTCACCCGGCTGGAATCGGTCCTGGCGGGGGCCGGCGTCGATTTCAGCATCAGGCACGGCATCTCGGACGGGCTGGCCGCCGACGACGTGCTCGACGCCGCCGAAGAGTCCGGGGCGGACCTGATTGTCATCGGGGTGCGCAACCGGACGCCGGTAGGCAAGCTGGTGATGGGTTCCACGGCGCAAACGATCCTGCTGGGCGCCTCCTGCAACGTGCTGGCGGTCAAGCAGGGGTAGCCGGCGCCGCGGCGACGGGTCGCGACAGTCGGCGATTCGCTCGCCGGGGTGCGCCGAGGCGCTGGCATCGACGCCGGTGCAGGGTTCCGCTGCCGGTGCAGGGCCCACAAACCCTGCACCGGCAGATTTTCCCTGCACCCGGTGCCACGTCCGGCGGGCGAGGAGCAGGTTCGCGCGGCCGGGGGTTGTCGTCGAGATGACCCGCCGTAAAGGGTGATCCCGCCACCAGGTCAGGGGATATAACCGGTGATCTCGCCACCAGGTCAGGGGAGGGCTTCGAGATCACCCCGTATAACCGGTGATCTCGAAGTCAAGGGGTAACTTGGACGCCGCACAGCCCGTGCTCCGTGGCCGGACCGCCGGTGCTGGATAATTGAGCGCATGGAGTTCCGAGACCCGCCCCGCGCCGCCCCGCTTCCCGCCCGACGCAGGGTAGTGCTGCTGGGGTCCACCGGTTCGATCGGCACGCAGGGGATCGACGTCGTGGACGCGGCCCCGGAACGCTTCGAGGTCACGGCGCTCGCCGCCGGCGGCAACGTGGAACTGGCCGCCCGGCAGGCGGTCCACACCCGGGCCCAGGCCGTCGGAACCGCCGCCGGAACGGTGGACGAACTGGCAACGGCCATCAAGGCCGCCGCGGCGGACGCCGGGGTGTCCGGCTACTCGCCGGAGCTCTTTGCCGGCCCCGACGCCGCGGCGAGGATTGCCGCCTGGCCGGACGCCGACGTCGTGCTTAACGGCATTACCGGGTCCATTGGACTGGCCCCCACGCTGGCCGCGCTCGGTGCGGGCCACCTGCTGGCACTGGCCAACAAGGAGTCCCTGATTGCCGGCGGGCCCCTGGTCAAGCAGGCCGCGCGGCCCGGGCAGATCGTGCCGGTGGATTCGGAACACTCGGCGCTGGCCCAGGCGCTCCGCTCGGGCACGGCCGCCGAAGTGGAACGGCTGATCGTCACCGCTTCCGGCGGGCCGTTCCGCGGCTACAGCAGGGCCGAGCTGCGCGATGTCACCCCGGCGCAGGCGCTGGCCCACCCCACCTGGGACATGGGCCGGATGGTCACCACCAACTCGGCGACCATGGTCAACAAGGCGCTGGAAGTCATCGAGGCGCACCTGCTCTTCGACGTCCCGCTGGAGCGGATCGACGTGGTGGTGCACCCGCAGTCGGTGGTGCACTCGATGGTGCAGTTCACCGACGGATCCACCATCGCGCAGGCCTCGCCGCCGGACATGCGCCTGCCGATCGCGCTCGGCATGGGCTGGCCGGAGCGGGTGCCCGGCGCCGCGCAGCCGTGTGACTGGAGCCAGGCCACCAGCTGGACCTTCGAGCCCCTGGACGAGGAGGTCTTCGGTGCGGTGCGGCTGGCCAAGGAGGCGGCCGGCCGCGGCGGGACCTTCATGGCCGTGTACAACGCGGCCAACGAGGAAGCCGTGGACGCCTTCCACGACGGCCGGATCCGCTTCGACGAGATCGTGGAGACGGTCGCTGCCGTGGTGGACGAGCACGCGCCGTCCGGTGAACTGACCGTGGCCGCAGTGCTGGCCGCAGAGGACTGGGCACGCTCGCGGGCCCACGAACGTTTGGCTATGTTGTGACCATTCTGCTTTTCATTCTCGGCGTCCTCTTCGTGGCCGTCGGCATCGCCGTGTCCATCGCCCTGCACGAGGTGGGCCACCTGCTGCCCGCCAAGCTGTTCAAGGTGCGGGTCACCCAGTACATGGTCGGCTTCGGCAAGACCCTCTTCTCCCGCCGGCGCGGCGAGACCGAATACGGCGTGAAGGCCATCCCGCTCGGCGGCTACGTCTCGATGATCGGCATGTATCCGCCGGCCAAGGACGGGGGCGGCGGTGGCGGTAGCGGAGGCGTCGGAGGCGTCGGAGGCGTCGACGGCGGCGTCGCGGTCCGCCGGTCCAGCACCGGCATGTTCCAGCAACTGGCCAACGACGCCCGGCAGGCCGAAGCCGAGCGGTTGCAGCCCGGCGACGGAAACCGGATGTTCTACAAGCTGCCGGTCTGGAAACGGATCATCATCATGCTCGGCGGTCCGTTCGTGAACCTGGTCATCGGCACGGTCCTGATCGGCATCGTGCTGGTCGGCTTCGGCACCGCCGAGGCGACCACCACCATCGCCCAGGTCAATAAATGCGTGGTCCCGGCGTCGCAGGCCGCCGAAACCGGACAGACCGACTGCCTGCCCAGCGATCCGGAGGCTCCCGCCACGGCGGCGGGGATCCGGCCGGGGGACACCGTTACCGCCTTCGACGGCAGGCCGGTCACCGACTGGTACCAGTTGACCACCTGGATCCGGGACGCGGCGGGGGAGCAGACGCCGATCACCCTGCAGCGCGACGGCCGGGAAATCACCACCACCATCACCCCGATCCTCACCGAACGCCCGGTATACGACGACGCCGGGCAACCGCTGCTCGACGGCGACGGCGAGCCGGTGACGGAGCAGGCGGGCTTCGTGGGGATGGGCGCCACCACCGCGCTGGTACCGCAGCCGGCCGGCGACGTGCTCCCGGCCGTGGGGGAGAACCTGCAGGCGATCACCGGCGTGGTGCTCCATCTGCCGCAGCGGCTGGCCGACGTGGCCGAGGCCGCCTTCAGCGATGCTCCGCGGGACCCGAACGGGCCGATGAGCGTGGTGGGCGTGGGCCGGATTGCCGGCGAGATCAGCGCGATGGACGAGATTCCCTTCGAGGCGCGGGCGGCCTCGCTGATCGGGTTGGTCGGCTCGGTCAACCTGGCGCTGTTCGTGTTCAACCTGATCCCGCTGCTGCCGCTCGACGGAGGGCACGTGGCCGGCGCGCTCTGGGAAGCCATCCGCCGCGGCTTCGCCAAGCTGTTCCGCCGCCCGGATCCCGGGCCGGTGGACATCGCCAAACTGCTCCCGCTGACCTACGTGGTGGCCGTGGTGATGATGGGCATGGGCGCGCTGCTGATTTACGCGGACATCGTCAAACCGGTCAACATCTTCGGCTGATCCCGCCGTCACGGCGGCGCCGCGGCGAAACCGCCGTCTCCCTGATCCGGCACGACGGCGGTGCTCGCCCGGGTGCGCGGCAGGCCTGTGTGCGCGGCGCGCCCGCCGATGGTTGGAACCCGGCCCTTCGCCGTGGTTAGACTGGCCGGAACCGGCGAAGGGAGCCACAACCCGTGAGCACGGCACCGCGGACAGTCCGCACCGCAGCGAGCCTTTGGGGCACCGCCCGGGCGGAGACGATGGGCCGCAGGCCCCGGTTCAGGACCGGCGCCGCCGCCGTCCTGGCGGCTGCTGTTGCACTCGCCGGTTGCACCGCGCCGGGCGAGGCGCAGGATCCGCCATCATCGGCAGCGTCAACAGAGGCTGCCCCGGATCGCGTGCAGTTGAGGGCCGGTGCCGCCGATCCGCAGGTGCTTGCCGGATCCGACGCCGAAGCATCGCTCGCTGCCAGCCAGGCGTTGTTTGACTCCAGTCCCGTGGCGTTCGTCGCGCCTCCCGGCGACGCCGAGGCCATAGCTGCCGCGGCTGCCGAGTCGGTACCGATGGGTGTGCCGCTGCTGTTGGCCGGAGACGGGCTGGCCGAAGAACTGGAGCGGCTCGGCGTCCGCCAGGTCAAGGCTTTCGGCCAGCCGCCCGCCGAGCCGGAGGGCTCCCCG